>JADHXD010000195.1 GCA_016783145.1 Anaerolineae bacterium | reverse complement strand
TGCTGTGTATGACCTCTTTTGTCGGATCTGCCCCATCCAAAGGGGAGCATCGTGTGCCCACGCCAGTGAACCACCCATTCGGCAAGGAGGACGATCAGTCCGGCGAGGGCCAGCCAACGCCACCACTCTCGTCTGCCGGTGGTGCCCGTTGCTTGTCCGCTGACCGATGCCTGCCCGATGGCGAGGGCATCCTGTGGCTCGATGCGTGACTCAAGCTCGCTGAACAGGTTCACGGCAAAGAGGCTTTCAAAGGCAGGGGCATCGAGGGTCCTCTGCACGACCGTATAGATGCCCAACTCTCCGGTCTGCGCAAAGGGGATGGGGGCGCTGTCCTCGACGGAAAACGTCCATCGTTCGCCTGAAGGAGAAAGGACGGCGATCTCGGTCACCCCGACCTGGGGCCGGAGTGCCACAGGCGTGCCAGGGCTGAGCTGCGCGGGGACCTCGACTGAGCTGGTGGGAGCCAGCCAGCCGACGAGGTTGGACATCAAGATGGGGAACGCGATCTGCAGGGGCAGGTCAGAGTGGTGCAGGTCAAAAGCGAAAATCACCGCGCGGCGCCCGCCGGTCTCTCCCGCCATCAGCAGAGGGCCCCCTGCCCCTTGAACCAGTATCCTCGTCCAGGGAGGAGGGACAACGGCGCGGGCGTTGGAGACGTGCAGGTCGTCCAGGTCCACGTAGCGCAGCAGGGGATCCTCGCCGGCGATGCGCGTGAGCTGCGTGCCGGTCAGTATGCCGGTGACCGAGAACAGGCTCGTGGATCGGGGCGGGGCGATAAAGATCTGATTGCCCGATTCGGGCAGGCGCGTGGGCAGCACACCATCGTAGATATACAGGGCCGGCGTGGTGGCCGGGGGAACGATCTGCACGTTGGTGATCGTTCCAGTGACTCGGAGTGTGACCAGGGTCAGGTTGGGCAGCAGGCCGATCACGCGTTCGAGAAATGTGTTGCCCTGTGTAGCCAGGAGGATGGTGGCACGGTCTCCGGGAGCGCGCACTGCCCAGGCGACATCGTCGAGCGCGAAATGATCGGAGTCTGGGCTGCTTCCTCGGTTCTGGGAAGGGGTCAGCCTGGCTTCCACCTGGCGGGTGTCAAGGGGCAGGTCATCGAGCGAGATCCCCCGCTCGCCGCCCGGAGGCAAGGAAAGCTCACGCGCGTCAAACAGGATCCCGTCTGTGTAGATCTGGACGACGGGATCCGCAGTGCGTGTGCCAGGGTTCGACACGCGGACGAATGCCTGGGGGCCCTGTGGCCCGTCGCGGACGGCCAGTGCGGAAATGGCCTGGTTGTCGGCTGTGATGCCGATGGGCACGTATCGGACCTGGCCCGGCAGCTCGGGCAGATCAGCGGGTATGCCGCCATCAGACAGGATGACAAAGGTATTGCCGACAGACGGCTGCGCGCTGGACGACGCGAGAGAGAATGCGGATTCCCAGTCTCCCTGTGCACGGGTCACCTGGGCGGAGGAGAGGGCCTGGCGCAGCACCGAGCGATCGTGTGTCAGCGAGGTCAGGACGCGCGGGATGTCACCGACGGCAATCAGGGTCACCGTGTCGTTGGGCCCTATGCTTTCGATGATCTGCCGGGCGTGAGCCCGGGCGCTCTCAAACCGTGAGGGGGACACATCGGTGGCCTGCATACTCGCCGACGCATCCAAGAGGACGATCAGATTGCCCTGAACGATGCGCGCCATCTCGCTGTAGGGGCGCGCGAGGGCCATAGCCAACAGGAAGAGGACGAGCAACTGGAGCATTAGCAGCAGATTGTGTCGCAGACGCTGCCAGGGCGAGTTTGCCTGCCGATCGTTCAGCACCTGCTGCCAGAGCATCGTACTGGAGACAGTCCGCTCCTCTCTACGGAGTTTGAGCATGTAGAAGATGAGAATGGGGACGCTTATGGCTGCGAATGAGAGCGCAAGGGGTGCCAGAAAACCCATGGGGGGTCCTGTTCTAAGTATGGCGTGCGACAGGCAACGGCCTATCAGGACATGCTGTCCGGGAGCGGAAAGATGCCCAGGATGTCGTATTCATCGGGGATGCCATACCGGCTTCGCATCTGTTCCAGTCGGTCTTCTCCCCGCCTGGTCGCGCGTTCATTCCCCAGGCTGGTCCACTGCCCTGGCCATCTCATCGCCTGGGCCGCCAGGTAGAAATGACACATAGCGATGCCGCCGTCCAGCCGGTAGTAGGGCTTTCCTTCGCGTATGTTTCCGCGTTGCGGCGCGCTGTTCACGGTGGCGATGACCTGGCGTTCGGCCACGATAAAGCGCCATGGCTGCGTGTTGCCCCACGAAGGAGCCAGGCGGGTCATCTGGAAGATCCAGTCCAGGTTCTCGTCTTCTCCTGTCCATGGGACAGGCCAGATGTCTCGGGATACGATGTCCCGCAGAGGTTTGCGCGAGCCCATTCGATCCGAGCCCCACAGGAGCAGTTGTCGCGCCATGCGTGCCCTGGCCGAGGTGTCTGCATAGCCCAGTGGCGTGATTGCGACGATCCGCTCTCCCGTTCTCAAGCGGGGTACAAGGTCGCGCAGCTTTTCTTCCGTGAACACCCCCCCGATCCAACAAGTCCCCAGTCCCATGGCTGTGGCAGTGAGGATCAGTTGCTCCATGCAGAATCCCAGGTTTTCCATGAACCCCGGGCGTTCTTGGGAGGTAGCGATGATGTAGTGAGGGGCTGGGGTAGAAAGACCGCTTGTGGTCAGGGACCTTGTGAGCCGCCGCCGCACCTCTTCTCCGGCCCACGCTGTGTGCCAGTGGACCCGGATGCCAGGGCACAGGGGATAGACATCCCGCCCTGCGGAGATGACCTGCCGGACGATGTCTCGTGGGACAGGACGCTTGTCATAGTGGCGGACACTGTACCGTCTCTCAATAGCAGCAATGATGTTCATTTGCAGTCGCCTGATTCCTGTTGGCTGCCAGTATGTCGTTGCACCGACAGAGGGCACCTTCGCCCGGACGGCCTTTGCGGGCGCGGTCGCCCTGGTCTCTGGGAGGGCGAGCGGCAGGAAAGCGGTGCTCCCAGTGTACGGCCTCTACATAGGCATTATACCATGAAACAGCGATCAAGGGGAATCTCCAAGGGATCTGTTGATTCTCCCTTCGAACTATGGTATCATATCGCTGTAGTGGGCGCAGGCGAGATGGGACTTGAGTTCTGGTGGACGTGGCGATGACGCTTCCGATCTCATTTTCTTATCCAGGATACCTTGTGTTTCTGCTCACACTGGCACCGGTGATCTGGCTGTGGCGGGTGGGGCGCAGTCCGTTCCGCCATCGGCGCGAGGTGGCGAGTCTGATGCTGCGTGTCGCGATCCTGGTATTGGTCGTGCTTGGCCTGGCTGGGTTGCAGTGGGTGCGGGTCAGTGACGAGCTGGCAGTCGTGTTCTTGCTTGACGTATCAGACAGCGTGGATGCTGAGGCGCGCGCGGAGGCGGTGGCATTCATCCGCGCGTCGTTGGCCGAGATGGGGCCCAACGACCGGGCCGCCCTGGTGCTCTTTGGCGCGGACGCGCTGGTCGATCGTCCTCTATCCGAGGCAAAGGAGCTGGGGGGGCTCTTTTCGATCCCGGCGACGGCGCATACCGATGTGGGGGAGGCGGTGCGCCTGGGATTGGCTCTGCTGCCGGCGACGGCCGATCGGCGGCTGGTGCTGCTGTCCGATGGGCTGGCGAACGTGTCCGGGGGGGAGGCGGCTGCACGGCTGGCTGCGGCGAGCGGCGTCGAGCTCGACGCGGTGCCCCTGCCCGCACGGAGCGGCGATGAGGCGTGGGTGGACGCTGTGGACGTGCCCCAGGTGCTCTACGAGGGAGAGTCGTTCAGCGTCTTGGTGCGCGTCCAGAGTGCTGTCGAGCAGATGGCCCTGCTGCGCCTCTATGCCGAACGTCGCTTGGTTGCAGAGGAGGCGATCCTTCTCCATCCCGGGTTGAACTCTTACCTGTTTCCCCTCTCCGCCGGCGATCCCGGGTTCAGCACGTTCGTGGCGCAGTTGGTTCCCGAGGTGGATGTGTTCTACCAGAACAACGTGCTGGGTGCGTTCGCTTTGGTGCACGGCGCGCCCAGGGTATTGGTCATCGCGCCACCCGAGTTTGAGGACGAGACAAGCGGGGCAACCATCGATGAGGGTGCCGCGCTGTCCCTGGCCCTGGAGCGTGCCGGGCTGTACGTCGAGCGAGCAACGCCCGTGTACTTGCCCTCCGACCTTGCCACCCTTGGAGAGTATGCGTCGGTGGTGTTGGTCAACGTGGCCGCGCCGGACCTTGCCCGACGGCAGATGGAGGCACTCCAGGCATACGTGCGCGACCTGGGGCGGGGATTGGTGTGTGTGGGCGGTGAGACAAGCTATGGTGTCGGCGGCTACTACAAGACCCCGCTGGAAGAGATGCTGCCTGTCGAGATGACGATCAAGGACAAGGAGCGCATGCCGCCGCTGGCCATTGTCTTTGTCGTCGACAAATCAGGGAGCATGGATATGGCCGCCAGCCAGGGGGGAACGCGCAAGATTGATCTGGTCAAGGAAGCCGTTATCCGCTCCCTGGATCTTCTGAATGCTGGGGACCAGGTGGGGGTGGTGGCATTCGAGAGCACCGCAAAGTGGGTCTGGCCGCTGGCCGAGTTCACTGCGCCTGCCGATGTCCAGCAGCAGGTGGCGACGATCCGTGCTGCTGGGGGCACAGACATCTATGCCGGTCTCAATGCAGCGGTTGCGGCGCTGGAAACGAGCAAAGCTCAGCTCAAGCACGTCATCCTGCTCACCGACGGCGGGGCCAGTCAGGAGGGGCTTCACGATCTGGTCGCTCGTCTGCAGGCGGCGAACGGCACGCTGTCCGCCATCGGCGTGGGGCAGGATGCAGCACCCTTTCTGCGACCGTTGGCCGTGGAAGGGGGTGGGCGGTATCACTACACGGACAACCCGGCGACGATCCCCCAGATCTTTGTCCAGGAGACGACGCTGGCTCAGAGGGCGTACATCGTCGAGGAGATGTTCTACCCCGTTCTGACCGGGCGGAGCGCGATCCTGGATGGGATTGAGTCTTCGCCTGCGCTGCACGGATATGTTGCCGTATCGATCAAACCGGCGGCACAGATGATCCTGGCATCCGCAAGGGACGACCCGGTGCTGGCACAGTGGCAGTACGGATTGGGGCGCTCCGTTGCCTGGACTTCGGATGCCAAAGGCCGGTGGGCTCGTGAATGGGTTCGCTGGGAGCAGTTTCCCCGTTTCTGGGCTCAAGCTGTGCGCTGGACGATCGTCGAACGCGGAGATCAGAGCCTGGACGTGCAGATCGTCGATGAGGGGGAACGGGTGCGTGTGGTGGTGGATGTGATCGAAGCGCAAGGGGAGTACGGCAATAACCTGGTCACCGAGGCTCACTTTGTGGCCCCGTCGATGAGGGGGGAGACCCTCTCTCTGCAGCAGACCGCGCCGGGCAGGTATGAAGGGACGCTGGAGCTCATGGAAGAGGGGACTTTTCTGGTGCGGGTGGTGGCAGTACCGCCAGACGCGCCTGCCCTGACCCAGGTCACCGGGTTTGTGCGCACATTTTCCCCCGAGTACCGTTCCTTTGGCACAGACGAGGCGGCCCTGCGCCACCTGGCTGAGGTGGGAGAGGGAAGGGTCCTGAGTGACCCAGCAGAGGCGTTCGCCCGCCGGGCGGATCGGGAAGTGCCGCGAACATACACGGATGTGTGGCCCTGGCTGCTGGGCGCGGCGATCTGTTTGTTCCCTGTGGATGTAGGAGTGCGCCGGTTGGCGGTTGAGTTTCGGGGCATGCACACATTGAGAGAGATCTATGGTCGCGCTGCCCGGCGGATGGCAGGGCGACAGCACCGTGCGTCCGGGCGTGCTCGTCCCTCGGCGCGTATGGCGCGGCTGTTGGCGGCTAAGGAGCGGGCACCGATGGGACCCGAAGGATCGCCAGTGCTGGAAGGGGGTGGCGACGCTTCGCCAGTGACCGCCTCAACAGCGGAGGTGCGTCCTCTTGGGCAAGACACAGGGCGGGACGTGGGCTTGTCCGAGGACGAGGTGCCTGCAGCGGGTGGACCTCCCGAGAGCGGGGTCCCAGATCGGGAGGAAATGACCTCGCGACTGCTGGCTGCCAAGCGACGGGCGCGCCGTCAGAGCGATGAGTAGGGACAAGGGATCTCGGGCGCGCCGCCATCACCCGGTCGTGCGCGGGGCTGGGCGGTTGGGGATGACGTTGAGGAGGCCCACGCTCCTCTCCCCGGGGTAGGCGTTCGAACGAACTGGACGGACACCGCCAGTCCCTGACGCTGCACTTGGGTCGCTGTTCCGCGGATGGCAGAGAAGGGGAAAAAGAAAGGCTCCGGGATGAGGTTTGAGGAACTCTGGCGAATTGTCGCCGAGCGGCACAGGTGGGCCTGGCTCGGGCTGCTGATCGGCGTGCTGGCGACCTATGTGCTCACGCTTTCCCCAGGCGTCCTGGGCGGCGACCCTGGAGAGCTTCAGTTCGTGCCCTACATCCTCAGCATCCCCCACCCCACCGGCACGCCCCTGTACTGCCTCCTGGGCAAGGTGTGGAGCGCGCTGCCCATAGGCCCCACCGTGGCCTGGCGGATGAACCTGCTGGCAGCCGTGTCCGCTGCCCTGGCATCCGTCCTGGTCTACCAGTGCGTGTACCTGCGCCACGAGCGGCCGGTCCCGGCCCTGGCGGCGGCGCTGAGCCTGGCCTTTGGCCTGACTTTCTGGGAGCAGGCGCTGCTGGCCGACAAGTATGCGTTCAACGCGCTGCTGGTCGCGCTGGTCGTGTACCTGGCGCTGCGTTGGAGGCAGACGCGTTCTTCGAGGACGTTGGATCTGCTCGCCTTGGTCTATGGCCTCAGCCTGACACATCATCGCACCATGGCGCTCTTTGCGCCCGTGCTGCTGGGGTATGTGTGGTGGCACGAGCGAGGGGCGCTGCTGCGGGACATTCGCCGCCTGCTGCGACTGGCTTTGCTGTGCCTCGCCCCCTTGTCGTTGTACCTCTACCTTCCCTGGGCCGCGGCGCGCGGCCTGCCTCCGGGGACCTGGCGCCCGGACACCGTGCGCGAGTGGTACGCTTATCTGTCTGACACCGGGTACGCGAGCCAGGTTCGTGTGGATCTGCCAGAGCTGCGCGAGCGGCTCACATTCTATGCTCGTACCCTGCAGCACGATTTCACCTGGCCTGGTGTGCTGCTCGGCATCGGAGGACTGGCCTGGCAGGTCCGCCGCCGGACGGCGGACGCGGTCTTTCTGTTGTCCAACTTTGGCCTGCAGGCCTTTCTGGCCGCGAACTACCACGTACCGCGGTCCTGGGTCTTTTTCATTCCCTCCTTTGTGGTCTATGCCCTGTGGGTGGGAGAGGGCATAGCTGGGATGTGGATTGGCGTGGAGCGACTCGGGCAGGGATGGAAGGGAACGCGAGCGGTGGCTCTGACCTTTCTGGGCATGGCGATGTTGACCTGGTCGTTGGCGCCTTTCCCGGCACGCTATCGCCCACTGCGGCAGGCTCACCTGGGGGCAGGTGTGCTCGATCCGTGGCGCCAAACACTCAAGGGTGGACGGGCGGCGGACCGCGTAGGCAAAGCGATTGCGCAGGTAGCGTCGAACGCGGTCATCGTCGGCGACTGGGAGCAGGCGACCCCTCTGTGGTACTATCAGCAGGTGGAGGGGCTGCGCCCTGACGTGCAGATCGTGTATCCCATCGATCGCCTGGAGGAGGCCGCCTCGCGCGGCCATCTCTTGTACCTCGCCCGTGCTGTTCCAGGGATAGCCGACCGCTGGCATCCGTCTGCCGCAGGCCCCCTGATTGCCCTGCACGCCGAGCCTGTCTACGGCCTGCCTGGGGAGGTTGTGTCGCTGGGGCTGGAGCTGGGGAAGGGTGGGCAGCCCGGCGAAGGGGTGATGCGCCTGTCCGGGTCTGTGTACGGGGAGGCCGACTATCGCCCCTCGACTGTGTTGCCCTTGACACTCTACTGGCAGGCCATGCCTACTCCAGCACACGACTACTCGGTGTCCCTGCGCGTCTTTGGCCCGGACGGAGGCCAGGTATTTCAGGTGGACAGCCAGCATCCGGTGATGGGCACCTATCCGACGTCCCTGTGGTCTCCGGGGGAGATCGTGGGCGACTACTATGAGATACCGCTGTCGCCCGATACGGTACCCGGCACGTACCGCTGGGGGGTGATCCTGTATCGTGCGCTGCCTGAGGGAGGGTGGGAGAGCCTGCAAGTCATCCCTTCCGGATCAGAGGTGGCGATGGGGGATACGTTCACGGTGTGGCAGAGGGGCAACGATCGATTTGACATCCTCTCCATTCCATGATAGACTCTGTGCGATATCGTTCGATGGGAGTCCAGAAATGCTTAACTGTGCTCTGCACACATTGCGACGACGATCGGAGACCAGCTAGCGAGCCCAAGCTGGGTTGTCGTTGTTTGTGTGAGTCGATGCGGAACCCTCAAACAGCCCTCCAGACTTGGAGGGCTGTTTTTTCGTGCCTGGAGGGGCGCACGTCGCCAA
>JADHXD010000047.1 GCA_016783145.1 Anaerolineae bacterium | reverse complement strand
CGATCATGCGCACACCGGGGGCGATCGTGTGCCCGCGCAGGATCTCTGCGGCGGCGTGCATGTCCTGCAAGCGCCCGTTCGTACACGTGCCGAGGAACACCTGATCCACGCGAATATCGCTCAACGACCTCGCCGGAGCCACGTCATCCACACGGTGGGGCCGCGCAACCATGGGCACGATCGCGCCAAGCTCTACGGAGAACTGGTCGAGGTACTCGGCCTGGACCTCCACTCGCAGCCATTCAGGGACCTCGATGAAGGAGCGGGTCTCTGCATCCGGAGGTACCAAGCCTGTCTTCGCACCCATCTCTGTGGTCATACTGCACAAGGTCATCCGCGAGCCCAGCGAGAGCCCTTCGGCTCCGTGGAACTCGACAGCGCGATAGGTGAACCCATCTGCTCCAACTCGGCCCAACAGGTGCAGTACAACGTCCTTGGCATCCACACGCCTGCCGAGCTCTCCGGCCAGGTCCACGCGGACCGTCTCCGGCACACGCAGCCACGTGCGCCCGGTGGCAAAGGCCAGGGCGATGTCTGTTGCGCCCATGCCGGTGCCAAACGCCGCGATCGCGCCATAGGTGGTGCTGTGTGAGTCGGAGCCAACGGCAACCATCCCAGGGTGGACCAGCTTTTCTTCGACCATAAGCTGGTGGCAAATGCCGCTGCCGGAATCATACAGGGCTGCGATGCCCTGCTCGCGGGCGAACACGCGGGTCCGGTTCTGGCCCTCCGCGCTAGCCACGTTGGATGCCGGGGCAACGTGATCGATGAACATCGCGCAGCGCTCGGGATAGGGCACCTTTGAGATGCCCAGCTTTGTCTCAAGGACATCAATCACCTCAGGGGCGATCGAGTCCACGGTCATCGCCCGTCCCACGTCGACCACAGCCAGCTCACCGGCATAGACGGGCCGGCCAGCCGCGTGCGACAAGATCTGTTCGCTCAAAGTCTGTGGCATGGTTCCTCCTGTAAGCGCCGTTTGCGGCTAGGCATCGTCCCCGTTTGACCACCGCCGGAGCAGTCCATCTACGTCATCCAGTGAGAGCGGTTTCTCATCTGCGAGGGCCTTGATGTGCGCTGTGATCGTTTTGATGTGGGCGTCGTCTATGGACAGGCCCAACTGCTCAGCGCGGTTCTTTATGGCGTTCCATCCTGTCAGGCGGTGCGCGATGCTGATGTATCGTGTCATGCCAAACGCATGGGGATCGAGGATCTCGTAGGTCTCGGGGTTGTTCAGGATCGCCTTGGCGTGGATGCCTGCCTTGTGGGTAAACGCAGTGATGCCGGTGATATAGTTGTTGAAGGGGATGTCGACGCCCACAAAGCGAGCGACCGTGCTGTCGATCGTGCGCAAAAGGGTCAGGTCGTACTTGGCAACTGAGTTGGGGTCTGTGGCATACAGGCGAGCGATGAGGCCCCCGAGGGGTGTGATGCCGTTGCGTTCGCCGATGCCCAGCACCGTGGTGTCCACGTGAGTCGCGCCGGCGTCCAGAGCCTCAAAGGCGTTGGCGATCGCGCAGCCGGAATCGTTGTGGCCGTGGAACTCGATGTCTGCTCGCACGTGCTCGCGCAGTTCGCTCACCAACTCGTACACCTGGCGCGGGGTCGCGATCCCGACCGTGTCGGCGATCCCGACGCGATTGACGCCTATTGCATCCACGGCCTTGTAGACGCGGAACAAATCGCTTTTCTCGCTGCGAAAAGAATCCTCAGTGCTAAAGCGCACTTCCAGGCCCTGGCTGCGAATATAGTCAACCACCTCCAGCGCCACGGCAGTGATCTGTTCGAGGTCCTTGCCGTGGCTGAATTCACGCAGCACAGACGAGGTGCCGATCACCACGTCGACCCCATCCACACCGCTGTCGATGGCGTGCTTTGCATCCTCCATGTGGCAGCGGGTGTGGGTGAGGACTTTGGTCTTGAGCCCCAGCTTGGTGATGGTCTTGATGTCCTCGAAGCTCTTGGGCGAGGCGAGGGGAGAAGTGAGCTCGATGCATTCTACGCCAAAAGCGTCGAGCAGTTGAGCGATCTCGACCTTTTGCTCGGTCGTGAAACTCGCACCGACGAACTGCTCTCCTTCACGGAGGGTAGATTCGATCACGTTAAAGTCATCCAGTGGCACTCTCGTCTCCTCTCTGCCAACAAAAAAGCCAGTCTCCCATCTGCCGTCCGGGCTCTGGGAAGCTGGCTATGTGACATCGTCGGCACACGCACGCCTATCCAGGCCGGAAGGCTGGCTTGGGGCTGTGCTTGACCTTTCCGTTGCTGCGGGTAGACTGTCGGTTCATCATTGGCCCTATGAAAACAAAAACCGGCTCCCGACCGCTCTTCTGGGTGCCGGTTCAGATGCCTATGCAAGCATAATTATCCGGACCCAGGGTCCGGCTTCTTGGAGTGCGCAAACGAACGATAGCCAACCATCTTTTCGACTCCTGCTTGTGAACTCAGAAAGATAGTGTACCTGATTTCTGCTCCTTTGTCAAATGCGTCCAACGCACGCGTGGATAGCCGTACCGTACCCCACGCCCTCCCTCCCCAGGGATAGTGTTTTTGACACAACCCCAGATCGTGGATATAATGAGCCGTCGTCGGCTCTCTCGGTCACAGAGAGAGCTGACAGTCGGGATATCTGAGCTCTAGGGAGCATCCGGGGCGGCGATGGCCTGGCAACCACAACGGTGTGGAGGCGTCATCGCTGGCTGTGTGTTGTGAAAGGAGGTGTGAGAGCCAGTCACTGTCGACGATCCGTTATCCAGGTTCTTCGAGGGAGGAGAACGACTGTTGCCCGACCATGCCGGCGAGAAACGTCAGACAAAAAGCCGGGGTAGTCCATTGGAGGAGCGGGGAATACATCACCCCTCCAGAGACATTCTTGAGGAGAAAGAAATGTTCAGAAAAGTAACCTACGCAGCACTGACCCTCTTTGTGGTCATCTCACTGGCGGCCTGCGCCAAGGCCGAGCCGACACAGGCTCCGCCCGCCGCGACGCCCGAGCCCACTGCAACCCCTGTGGAGGTGTCGGCCGTCTACAAGATCGGGATGAACGCGGAATACCCGCCGTTCGAGTCCGTCGACGAGGCGGGGGAAATCATTGGGTTTGACGCGGATCTCATGACCGCGATCGCCGAGAAGGCGGGCTTTGAGTTCGAGTTTGTCAACACTCGCTGGGATGGTATCTTTGTCGCTCTGGCCTCTGGCGAGTTCGACGCCGTCATCTCGGCAGCAACGATCGATGAGACGCGGGCTGAGACGGTTGATTTCAGCGACCCGTACTTTGAGGCCGGGCAGGTGATCGCGGTTCGCGCCAGCGAGACCTCGATCACGGGTCCGGATGACCTGGCGGGAAGGAAAGTCGGCGTGCAGTTGGGCACCACCGGTGACATCTGGCTGACAGAGCGGACCAAGGCTGAGGTCGTCCGCTACGACGAGAACACCCTGGCGTTCCAGGCAGTGGCCAACGGCGACGTGGACGCGGCTGTGGCAGACGGCCCGACCGCCCTCGAGGTGGTGAGGGCCAATCCGGAGATGAAGCTCACGGTCCTGCCGGGGGTTTACACCGAGGAGAGCTATGGCATCGCTGTCAACAGGGGCAGACCCGAGCTGTTGGAGGCGATCAACAAGGGCCTGGCGGCGGTCATCGCGGATGGCACTTATGACGCGATATATGACAAGTGGATTACCCTCCCCGAACCGCCAGAGGAGCCGGTCGCATCTGGCGAGCCCAAGTCGGTTACGATGACCTTCTTTGAGGAGCCAAACAGCCTCAATGGTCTCTACATCGCGATGTGGTTCGCCGGGTTGGTGGAGGATATGGTCAACCCGGGCCTGTGGGCCTGGGACAACAGCCTCCAGCCCTCGCTGGAGATGGCTGCCGAGTTCCCGACGAAGGACAATGGTCTCATCTCAGAGGACGGCCTGACCATCGAGATCCCGCTGAACCAGAAGGCCACCTGGTCGGACGGTGAGGCGGTGACGGCCGATGACTTTGTGTTCACTTATGAGATGATCATGGATCCGGGGAACACCGTGCAGAGCACTTGGCCCTACGCGGACTACTTGGAGAGCGTCACCGCCGAAGACGAGTACACGCTGGTGCTCGAGTTCACCGAGCCCTTTGCTCCCTGGGCGACGACGATCTTTGGCTTTGTGTTGCCGGAGCATGTTCTGGCTCCGGTCTTTGAAGCTGAAGGAACGCTGGACAATGCCGACTGGAACCGCGATGTGTCTGTCGGCAACGGTGCCTTTGTCCTCAAGGAGTGGGAGGCAGCCAGCCACCTGATCCTCGAGGCGAACGACAGCTACTGGCGCGGTCGCCCCAAGATCGATCAGATCAATATCATCGTTGTTCCTGACGACGAGGCACAGATGGCGGCGATCAAGACCGGCGACACGGACATTGGCATCTTTTTGTCCTATGCTGACATCCCCACGATCGACGAGCTGGATGACGTGGACGTCGTGACGGTACTCTCGGGGTACAACGAGAGCTGGTTCTTTAACCTCAACACCGACGAAACCGCCGCCGACAACGGGCACGCAGCTCTGCAGGATGTCCGTGTGCGCCAGGCGATCGCGTATGCCGTGGACTTTGATGCCATCTGCCAGGAGCTGCTGTACGGCGGGACCTACCCGCCACCCAGCAAGTGGGAAGAGACCCCCTACGCATATCCCGATGCCGATCCTTATGCGTACGATCCGGCAAAGGCGATGCAGCTCCTGGATGATGCCGGATGGGTGGACAGCAACGGCGACGGGACACGGGACAAGGATGGCGTCGAGCTGGTGCTCACCTATGCGACCACGCAGGGCCGTGAGGTCCGCGAGCAGACCCAGGTCGTGGCGCAGCAGTACCTGGCTGACGTGGGCATCGGGATCGAGATCCAGAACGGTTCCTACGATGTCTTCTGGAACTCCTACGGTGAAGACGGGCCGATCGCCACAGGCCAGTTCGATATCGCCCAGTGGTCTGACAGCCCAGCTTTCCCAGATCCAAGCGAGTCTCAGTGGCTCTGTTCAGAGATCCCCTCGGATGAGGCTCCAGAGGGCACCAACTGGTATGGTCTCTGCGACGAGGATCTGGATGCCGCGGTCCGAGCGCAGGAGACCGAGGTCGATCCCAACGCACGTATCGCGCTCTTTCACCAGATCGGCAAGATCATGAACGAGAAGGTGTACTGGCTCGGGGTGTGGCACGACAATGACGTGTGGACCATCAACCAGAGGGTGTCAAATGCCAAGATCTCGGGGGCAGACCCGTTCTGGAATGCCTTTGAGTGGGATGTCAAGTAAGCTCGTGGTTTGCTGAGGCTGAGGAGAGGAGGAGAGTTGTCTCTCCATCCTCTCCTCTTCTCTGCGGTGCCTCACCTGCTGCCGGACCGTCTTTTGCTCTAGGAGAGACGTATGACCCGATACATCATCCGTCGTCTTCTGCAGGCCATTCCTCTGCTGTTTCTGATCAGCTTGGTTGTCTTTGTACTAGCAAACGAAATGGGGGATCCGCTGGCTTCGTTTGGGGGGAGGCGGCGCATCCGTTCTTCAGACAGAGAGCGACTCACCCGTCTGCTAGGCCTGGACAAGCCGATCACCGTGCAGTATGGAGTCTGGTTGATCGGCAACGACTGGATGGACATCGACCTCGATGGGGATGGCGTGCCCGATGACAAGGGCACTCGCAGGGGCGTTCTTCGCGGGGACTGGGGTACCTCGTTTATGGAGAAGCGGCCTGTGGGCGAGCTGATCTGGGAGCGGCTGCCCAATACGCTTCTGCTGATGTTCGTCTCTGAGGTCGCGATCATCGTCCTATCATTGGGCATCGGTGTCTATTCTGCACTGCGGCAGTACTCTCCCATGGATCATCTGATCACTGGGCTGTCCTTTGTCGGCTACTCGATGCCCATCTTTTGGACGGCCCTCATGTTCATGTACCTGTTCGCCGTCAAGTTCAAGGAGTGGGGCCTGCCCCATCTGCCCACGGTGGGCAAGTACGATCTCGACGTGGGGCCTACCTTGGGACAGATTGCTTGGCATATGATCTTGCCTGTGGCCAGCATCTCGATCGTGAGCATCGCCGGGTACACGCGTTTTGTACGCTCGAGCATGCTGGATGTGATCCACGATGACTATATACGTACCGCGCGCTCGAAAGGTCTGAGCGAAACGCTGATCCTCTTTCGCCACGCCCTCAAGAACGCTGCTCTGCCCCTGGTCACGATCATCGGTCTTGACATCCCGCTGCTGCTTGGCGGTGCTGTGGTCACCGAGTCGATATTCGCCTGGCCAGGTATGGGGCGGCTGTACTGGAGTGCTGCCCAAGACACGGACATTCCCGTGTTGATGGGCGTGCTGATGATGATCTCCCTGGCGGTGGTGGTTTTTCAGATCCTGACCGATGTCGTCTACACTTTGCTTGATCCGCGGATTCGCTATGACTGAGGTGCTGCCGTGACACAAGCCAGGGAGCTATCGTTGGGCGGAACCGTGCGAACTGGGCGCCCACCTCAGTCTCCGGCCCGCATGGCCTGGCAACGGTTCCGACGTCACAAGATGGCGCTGCTCGGCGCCGGGCTGCTGCTCTCCATCGTGTTGTACGTAACGCTGGGAGCATTCATCTTGAGCGAAGAGTACGCCAACCACAACGATCTCAAGGCCAGGCTCCAGCCGCCATCGACTGCTCACCTCTTTGGCACGGATGGCACCGGGCGCGACATTGTGGCCCGCACGGTCTACGGCGGGCAAATCTCGATCATCATTGGATTCCTGGCCGTGCTGGTCTCCGTCACCGTGGGGGTGCTGGTCGGCGCTGTCGCCGGGTACTATGGCGGGATCGTGGACAGTGTCTTGATGCGGCTCACAGAGACCGTGTTCAACATCCCGCAGCTCTTCCTCTTGATCCTCCTGGGAAAGATGTTCAGCGGCAAGATCAAGACCTTTCAGTTCTTGGGCCGGTCGTTTAGCGGGAGCGTGGTCGTCATCATTGGCGTGATCGGGTTCACCAGTTGGATGTTCCTGGCTCGCATCGTGCGCGCGAGCTATCTGGCACTCAGGGAGCGTGAGTTCATCGTCGCTGCCCAGTGCCTGGGCACGCCGGATCGGTTCGTGATCTTTCGGCACATCCTGCCCAACACCATCGCTCCTATCGTCGTCTCGGCGACCCTGGGAGTGGCCGGCGCGATTCTTTCAGAAGCCTACATCAGTTTCCTGGGGATGGGCGTCCAGGCACCCACGGCGACCTGGGGCAATATGCTGGACCAAGCCTATCATCACCTGGAAACCGAGCCGTGGATGTGGTTCTTTCCTGGGATCCTGATCGTGCTGACGGTGCTGGCCATCAATTTCCTGGGAGATGGCATGCGGGATGCGCTGGATCCGAGGACCGTCCGCTAGGGAGGGAGCCATGACAGCATGGGGACAGCCGAAGCGAGCTTCTACGGAGGCGATTTTCGCGTTTCTGGCTCGTGTTCCCTGGTGGATCGTGATCGTTGCCCTTGTGGGCCTCGTCGTAGCTTATTCGGTATTGACGGACGTCCGCTACATGGATGCGGTCTACTTTTTGTTTGACTTTCCTTGGGACAAGGAGTTGATCGGGCAGGTGCCTGCAGAGGGAGGCAGTTGGACCTTCACGCCCGATGCCAGGGTCCCTTTCTCGCCGGGCACCTACAGGCTATATGCAGAGCTCAACAGCGTACGGGCCGCCGCGAAGGGAGAAACCGATCTGTACGATGAGCCGGATGCGTCCTCTGCGGTCGTGAATCAGCTCCAGGAAGGGGATGCGGTGCTCTTTGCCCGGTGGGTGATCATTCCCAGACAGGGCCTCACACTGCAACAGAACTGGGTGTATGTCACCACAGACGACGGGCGCGCGGGATGGTCGCTCGACAAGCAGTTTGGCCGGCCAGACTATGAAGTGGTGGCGACAAGCCGGCCATATGTCCTTGTGGTGCCCGAGGGAGCTGAGCCCGTGGAGGCGGACCCGATCGAGGAGCCGACGGACCAGGCCGTGTCAGTGGAGACGAGCACGCCGACGATCGCTGGCCCGTTGATCGCCGGGACGTGGGTGCGCATCTATCACCAGTACGACTGGAAGCAGACGATCGCCAGGATGTGGAAGGCTGGGGGGGTCGTCCTGACCGTCCGCGCAACGGTGCTGGGATATGGCCTGGCTCTGGCCATGGGACTGATCACTGGCCTGATGCTTGTCTCGCGCAACCCAATCACACTGGCCATCTCCAGGCTGTACGTTGAGGTCGTGCGGGGGATCCCACTGCTCGTGATCGTCCTCTATGTCGGCTTTGTGGCGACACCCTACCTGCGTGAAGCTACGGGAGGCAAGGTCGACCTGAGTGGGTTTC
Source organism: Anaerolineae bacterium (assembly GCA_016783145.1). Lineage (GTDB taxonomy): Bacteria > Chloroflexota > Anaerolineae > JAFGEY01 > JAFGEY01 > BS750m-G44. Next base: position 23,341 of record JADHXD010000047.1, on the reverse strand, counting down.
CAGGAGCGGTCATTGGGTTGGGATTCGGCTATGGCGCGTACCTGGCCGAAGTGTTCCGCGCTGGGATCCAGTCCATCCATCGTGGCCAGATGGAGGCAGCGCGATCTCTGGGTATGAGCTACTTTCAGGCCATGCGTCACGTCGTGCTGCCCCAGGCGGTCCGAGTGGTTCTGCCCCCTCTGGGCAATGACTTTATCGCTATGCTCAAGGACTCGTCTCTGATCTCGGTGGTGGCCTTGCCCGAGGTCCTACAGCAAGGACGACTCTGGGTCTCTCGCACCTTTCGGGCTTTTGAGGGCTATAACACGGTGGCCTTGTTCTACCTGGTTATGACCCTGCTGCTATCCCTGCTTGTCCGGGTTGTCGAGCGCAAGATAGCCCTACCCGGGCGTTCCGAGGGTTGACATGGACGCAAAGAATCGAGAGCCGATCATTACTATCCGCGATGTTCACAAGCATTTCGGTGCACAGGTGCATGCGCTGCGAGGCGTCAGCCTGGAGGTCTACCCACAGGAGGTCGTGGTGATCATCGGGCCAAGTGGCTCGGGCAAATCGACCCTGCTGCGTTGTATCAATCGTTTGGAGACTCTGGACAAGGGCAGTATTGTGGTAGACGGAGTCCCCCTGGATAAGCCCAAGAACATCAACCTCGTGCGTACAGAGGTCGGGATGGTGTTCCAGTTGTTCAACCTCTTCCCGCACCTGACGGCACTGGACAACGTGCTGCTGGCGCAAAGAGTGGTGCGAAAGCGCAGCCCGGAAGAGGCAAAAGCCGTCGCCATAGGGCTGCTGGACAAGGTCGGTATCCCGGAAAAGGCAGGTGCGTACCCGGCGCAGCTCTCGGGTGGACAGCAGCAGCGTGTAGCGATTGCTCGGGCTCTGGCGATGCAGCCCAAGATCATGCTGTTTGACGAGCCCACGTCAGCCCTCGATCCCGAGATGATCAAGGAAGTGCTGGACGTGATGCTCGAATTGGCGGACGAGGGGATGACGATGGTTGTTGTGTCTCACGAGATGGGCTTCGTCCGGGCCGCGGCTGACCGGGTGGTGTTTATGGACAACGGCCAGATCGTCGAAACCACGACACCAGAGCTGCTGTTTAGCGCGCCCAAGCACGAGCGCACTCAGCGGTTCCTGGGTCAGATCCTGCACTGAGAGGGCAAGCTACGCACCGCACGGTCGGAATCCTCTCGCCGATCGAATCCGCGCCGTTGTCTCGGGTGACCGCGGCTGTGGTGCGCCGGTCTGTGAGGGGATTCCGCTTTCCAGGGTGGATGCCCTACGTGCTAGAGTAGCAAACAAAGGAGTGATCTATGGTGAGTCATCAGGACGGCACGCGCGAGAATGCCACTGCCCACGCTTCGCGGCCTCGCAAGAGCCGCGTGTGGCTGTGGATCGGGAGTGTGGGTGCGGTGCTCGTGGTGGTCTGGGGCCTGGGCCTGTGCGCCCTGCTGGGGATTGTGTCAGGGGCCGGCAACCGCTCCGTCGCGCCGGTAGGCGGGAACGCCGTGGGCGTGATCTATATCGAGGGCACGATCGGCGTGAGTATCTCGGGAGCGAACGGCGTCAGCGGGGAGACGATCCTAGAGTACATCAAGCAGGCTGAGTCTGACCGACGGGTGAAGGCTATCGTCGTGTTCATCAACAGTCCGGGAGGGACGGTGGTGCCGTCTGCGGAGGTGTACCAGGCTCTGCGGGAGGCACAGAAACCTGTGGTCGCCGCGATGGGAGACGTGGCGGCCTCCGGCGGCTACTACATCGCCTGTGGCGCGGACAAGATCATCGCTCACCCAGCGACAGTCACCGGCTCAATCGGCGTGTACGGGCAGTTGATCAACGCTGCAGACCTGTTCGACAAGCTGGGCATCGAAGGGATCATTGTGCGCAGCGGCAAGTCCAAGGCAGCAGGGAACCTGTTTGAGCATCCCACTGACGAGCAATTGGCGATCGAGCAAGAACTGGTGGACGAGCTGTACGATCTGTTCGTCTCTGCGGTGGCCGAAGGCAGAGGGATGGACGAGGCAGCAGTACGGGAGCTGGCTGACGGTCGTCCCTATACGGGCCAGCAGGCGCTCCAGTTGGGATTGGTGGACGCTCTCGGCAGCTTGCCAGATGCGATCACGGAAGCTGCCCAGATGGCGAACATCGAGGGCGAGCCCCGAGTCGTCCAGTACAGGCGTGTGCCTTCGCTGCTCGAGGTATGGCTGGGAGCGCGGGAGTCCAACCTCGGCGACCTGGCGATCGTGGAATGGCTTGATGCACAGTATGCGCTGCCTCAGGCGAGATACGTCGGGCCCTGACCCACTGGGGTGGCCTGCAGCCCGAGGAAAGGACCGCCTTGCCGTACCAGGCACACCAGGCCTGCCCTGAGGGCCTGCCGTCGCCGCCTATTCGCTCTCCGCTGCCAGAATCTGGAGTTCGTACAAGCAGGTGAGAGCCTCGATCGGAGTGAGGGCATTGACATCCAGCTCCTTGAGCTTCTCCAAGGCTGGGCTGGTGGTGCCAAACAGAGGCAACTGCAGGATGGCTGTCGGGCCTCGCGTTTTCCCTGGCGATCGCGCGGCCTCGGCCTCGAGTTGCTCCAGGATCTCTTCCGCGCGGTGGATGACTGGCTTGGGCATGCCCGCCAATTGGGCAACGTGGATGCCATAGCTCTTGTCAGCCGCACCGGGGACGATGTGGTGCAAAAAGACGACCGAATTGCCAGTTTCGGCGACGGCGACGTTATAGTTGCGCACCCTGGGCATGATGCGCTCCAGATCGGTCAGCTCGTGGTAGTGGGTGGCAAACAGCGTCTTGGCACCCAGCCGCGGGTGGTTGTGGATGTATTCCACCATGGACCAGGCAATGGAGATGCCATCGTACGTGCTCGTGCCTCGACCGATCTCATCGAGGATGATCAGGCTGCGACCGGTCGCGTGGTTCAGGATATAGGCCGCCTCGACCATCTCGACCATAAACGTGCTCTGTCCGGCGCTGATCTCGTCTTGTGCCCCGATGCGGGTGAAAATCCTATCGACCAAGCCAATGGATGCCTCGTCGGCTGGGACAAAGGATCCGATCTGAGCCATCAGGACGATCAGCGCGATCTGCCGGATGTAGGTCGACTTGCCACTCATGTTCGGCCCGGTGATGATCAGGATCCTCTGGTCGTCAGCTAGATGGATGTCGTTGGGGGTGAAAGGTACGTCCCTCATTGTCAGCTCGACGACCGGGTGACGCCCCGCAACAATATGAAGGTCCCCACCTTCGGAGAGTTCGGGCCGTACATACCGGTGGCTCACTGCCGTCTCAGCCAGAGCGGCAAAGCAGTCCAGACGAGCTAAGGCACGCGCTGTGCTCAGGATCGCCTGCGCTCCCGCAGCGACCCCCTGGCACACCTCGCGAAACAGCCGCGTTTCGAGCTCTTCCTTCCGTTCCTCGGCGTTGAGGATCAACGCCTCATACTCCTTGAGTTCGGGCGTGATGAATCGCTCGGCGTTGACCAGGGTCTGCTTGCGGATATAGTGTCCTGGAACGGCGCTGAGGTTCGCGCGTGTGACCTCGATGTAGTAGCCAAAGATCTTGTTGAACCCCACCTTCAGGTTCTTGATCCCCGTGCTCTGTCGTTCCTGTCTCTCCAGGTTGGCTATCCATTCCCGTGCATCCCGCACGGCAGTCAGCAGGCTGTCCATCTCGGCTGAGAATCCGGGCCGAATCGCGTCGCCGCTGGCGATGGTCGCAGGTCCGTCTTCTGCGATCGCCTCGCGGATCAAGCCCACGGTTTCGCTGCACGGATCCAGCTCCGCGATCAAGGAGTCGAGCGGCGTCAGGGATCTGGACGTAGACTCAAGCGCGACCTTTACGTCAGGCACGACCTCCAACGCCTTGCGGATGCCCACCAGGTCCCTCGGTCCGGCGATGTGCTGCACGACCCGCCCGACGAGCCTCTCCAGGTCTGCAAGTCCTTTGAGCAGGCCACGTATCTCGACGCGAAGGGGAGTGAGCTTGACAAATGTATCTACCAGGTCCAGGCGGGCGTTCAGTCGATCCATGTCCAGCAGTGGTTGGTTGATCCACTGCCGCAGCATCCTGCTGCCCATCGCTGTCTCCGAGCTGTCCAATACGCCCAGCAGCGATCCGCGTACCTTGCCCTCGCGAATGGTCTCCAGCAGCTCCAGGTTGCGCCGCGTGGAGGGCTCGAGTGTCATGAACTCGGCAGAAGAGTAAGTCGTAAGCGCAGAAAGCTGCTCGAGCGCGGCTTTCTGTGTATCGCGAAGATAGTGCACGATCGCCCCTGCGGCGCGGATCGCATATGGCTTTCCCTCACAGCCAAACCCCGCCAGCGAGGCCGTTGAGAATTGCTCGAGCAAGGCACCACGAGCGGTCTCCAAGTCAAAGTGCCAAGCCTCATACGAGGTGACGTGAGTGACGATGGCGACCTGTGCCTGCTGGGTCTCCGCGACCAGCAGCTCGGCGGGCTGCAACCGCTCCAGCTCCTCATGCACGGATCGCCAGATAGCCTGGTCGTGAATCTCTGTGGTCGCAAACTCCCCGGTCGTGATGTCTACGTAGGCGATGCCAGCCCGACTACCCTCGACATACAGAGAGCTCAGATAGTTGTTGCGCTTCTCATCCAGCAGAGAAGGTTCGACCACCGTCCCCGGCGTGACTACACGGGTGACCTCCCGAGGAACCAGTCCGCGCACAGGTGTGCTGCCCTGCTGGTCGACGACCGCTACCTTGTATCCCGCGTCGATGAGCTTGGCGATGTACCCCTCAACCGCGTGATAGGGCACGCCGGCCAGTGGCACACGCTCACCCTTGCCCACAGGACGAGAGGTCAACACGATGTCGCAGACCTTAGCAAGGGTCTTGGCATCGTCGTCGAAGGTCTCGTAAAAGTCCCCGAGGCGGAACAGAACGATCGCATCTGGATACTGGGCCTTGATCTGCAGGTACTGCCGGCGAGCGGGCGTGTGAGTGGAACGGGCCATGGATCCCTTCTTTGATCGCCCCGGCGACGTCGTTTAGGTAGGGCTGCTGCAGAGTACCTTGACAGCTTCTGAGGAGTGGAGCATCCGATGCGGAACATCACTTGGCGACGCCGCTCGCATCAGGGGACACATGTGTCACTCCGCTGACTTTGCAGCAACCCTGTCGTTTGGGCCACGAATCTTGCCAGAGCAGGTGAAGTGTGATATACTTTTACGCGGAAGCGCGCGTTGTCTTGCCCCTGTAGCTCAGAGGATAGAGCAGTGGTTTCCTAAACCATGTGCCGTGGGTTCGACTCCCGCCAGGGGCGCTCACCCTCCAGAGTCATCCGGCTTTGGAGGGTTCTGGTTCCACTGTCGGCGGAGCGATTCGATCTCGGGCCAATCCAGGCCGGGCCACTGGTATCTCTGCATATTCAGCCGCCCGTGAGAGCCGAATCTGATCCCTTCTGCTTCCAGCAAGCTTTGTTGCGTGGCGGCTGCCTGTCCGCGGTTTGAGAGGCTGACGCTCCCCCGTGCGTTTATCACTCGATGCCAGGGAACGTCGGTACCCTCATCCAGAGCGTGGAGCGCCCATCCCACGGTTCGGGCAGCCTGGCGTGAGCTTACGACGGCTGCGATCTGCCCGTAGGTCGCCACTTTCCCCGATGGGATCAAGCGCGTGACGTGATATACCCGCTCAAAGAAGCCGGGTACATCCCCCTTGCGCCCCGTGTCCTGACTGTGCTTGGGCTGCATCGGAACTCCCAGCTCGAAGGCACGCGGTCCAGAGATCAGTCCCTCAGCCTGTCGCATTGTAGCACAACCGCGGCGCAGGACCAAATCGATCAGGGGTGGACGCGGACGAGGGTGCCCACCGGTGCCCAGTCCCAGATCCACTGTGCATCTGGATTCCGCATGTTCACACACCCGTGGCTCATTGGCTGCCCAAAGTTATCGTGCCAGTAGGTGCCGTGGAGGGCGTACCCCCTGTAAAAGTAGGAGACGTATTCGACGTTGGGCAAGTAGTAGTCGGGACCTCCCATCGCCTGCACGCGCACCTTGCGATAGATCGTATAGTCGCCCAATGGCGTCGGCATACGAGCGACCCCAGTGGATACCAGGGCACTGAGCACGGCCCTTTGGCCCTCATAGGCAGTGAGTCGCTGGCTAGAGAGGTCGATGCCGATCCACTTGCCCCTTAAGGGCGCCGCAAAGCCAAGGGTGGGGTAGGGGAACGGGGTGCTCGCTGCCGGCGGTGAGGGAACAGGTGTTGATGTGGGAGTCACCGTCTCCATATCGGGCCAAGCCGGCGTTGGCGTCACGGTCGGCGTGGATGTTGGGGTAGGTGAGGGGGAAAAAGTGGACGTCGCGCTCGGTATCGGCGTAGGTTGATAGGCAGCCCGCACCGCCTCGGGCGTTCTCCACACCATAAAGGACAGGATTGCGCACGCAGCGACGATGACCACGGCGATCCCGCTCAAGAGCAGTCTGTCGAGCCAGGGCATCTCTCTGCGCAGGACCCGTTGAGCGGTGGGAGGCGACGGCCGTATGGCTGTCTGTCGCTGCTGAGCCCACTCCAGGCCCGCCCGAGCACGAGGGTTGTCCGGTGAGATCTCGAGAACCCGATTCAGAAAGCGGATGCTCTCCCGGGCATCCCGTGCCAGCGCGGCAAGCCACAGAAGGGCGTCGATGTGACCAGGCTGAGCTGCAAGCACCTGCTTGAAGCATTCCTGTGCCTGCTTGCGGGCGCCCTGGCGAGCCAGTTCTCTTCCCCTTGACAGCAGCAGACGCGACCGCAGTTGTTGTGTGGAGTGTGTGTCCCCTGGCTCCATCCTCGGCCCTCTCGGGTGCCCAGCAGCGCTACATCAACCCTCTCTAGCCTCACAACGCCACAGATGAGCCCATTCTACCACGAATCAGAAGGGCAAGCACTCCGGTCCACGAGCGCGCCGGTGGAGCTGCGCATCCGTCGGTGGCAATTGACTATGCTCTTGACTGACGATATAATCAGGCGCAAAGGAGGATCCCTTGATTCGTGTATCCATTGGAACAGCCAGTGTTCTGGGACTTTGCCGCATACCGATGGCCGCAGCTCCGACGACGGCCTACCTGATGGTCGGCGGACGGTGTGTGATGAACTGCGCATTCTGCGCGCAGGGGCGGGAAAGCCAGTCCAGCAACGGATCACTGTCCCGCATAAGCTGGCCCGAGTTTCCGCTGGATAAAGTCTGTATCCAGCTTCGCAAGGCCGAGCGGCAGGGAAAGCTCGATCGGTGCTGCATCCAGGTGACGGCGGAGCGTGACTCGTACCAGCAGGCGATTCGCGTAGTCAAAGAGATCCGACGAACGACCCCCCTGCCCCTCAGCATAGCCCTCTTGCCGGCCGACATCTCGCAGGTTGCGGAACTGATCGAGTCTGGGGTGGATCGAGTCGGGATAGGCCTTGATGCTGCGAGCGAGCGCTTGTTCCGGGAGTGCAAAGGCCCACACTGGGACCACATGCTGTCGATCATCGAGAAGGCGGCAGAGCGCTTCCCCGGATTGGCATCCGTTCACCTGATCGTCGGCCTTGGCGAGAGCGAGCGTGAGATGCTCGCGCGCATGCTGTGGGTACACGATCTGGGGCACGGGATCGGGCTTTTTGCGTTCACCCCGGTGCGCGGAACGGCTCTTGCTGAACGCCCCCAGCCAGCGTTGGCCCAGTACCGGCGCGTGCAGGCTGCGCGATGGCTGATCACGCAGCACGGAGCCCGCCTGGCTCACTGTGCCTTCAATGGGCGTGGTGCTCTGACAGGCATCGATCTCGTGGGCTGGCGGGATGCCCTTGCCAATGGGGAGGCCTTCCGCACCGTAGGATGTCCGGGCTGCAACCGTCCCTTCTATAACGAGCGCCCTGGTGGGACGATGTACAACTATCCGCGAGCCCTGACGGCTGTCGAGGCGCGACAGTGCATCCAGGAGATGGGATTGGAGAGTGCCGATGCCTGTCTGCTCCCTTGACGTGGCAAGCTCGACCTGGCGGCTGTTGACGACGGGCTTTCGCGATGGGGTAGCCAATATGGCGATCGATGAGGCGATTCTGCTGTCCGTGTCAGCGGGAACGTCCCTTCCTACTCTGCGGTTCTATGGGTGGAAGCCGCCTTGCGTGTCGGTGGGCTATGCTCAATCACTGCGAGGCGAAGTCGATCTGGATGCTTGTCGCGCGCTCGGATATACGTGGGTCCGCCGACCAACTGGTGGAAGAGCAGTCCTGCACATTGATGAGCTGACCTACAGCGTAGCGGCGCCGCAAGCAGACCCTCGTGTAGCTGGCGATATTCTCACATCCTACCGGCGGCTGAGCCTCGGCCTGGTCTCCGGGCTGCGCTTGCTGGGGTGTGATGCCACGCAGGCGGCCCGGCAGCACAACAGGGACGCTGTGGCCGAATCCGCGGCTTGCTTTGACGTCCCAGCCCCGTACGAGGTCACAGCGCTGGGGCGCAAGCTGGTTGGCAGTGCGCAGGCGAGAAGAAGAGGGGTCGTGCTGCAGCACGGTTCGCTTCCTCTGACGGGAGATGTCGCTCGGTTGGCCGACGTTCTCTCCCTTCCGGCCCATGGACGCCAGGAACTCCGTGAGAAGCTTTGTCGCCGAGCCATTGTGCTCGATGAGGCGTTGGGGAGGGCCGTATCTTGGGAGGAGGCCGCTGCGGCTCTGGCAGAGGGATTCGTCGAGGCGCTGAACCTGAGGCTTGAGCCAGGAGGGCTGTCTGCTGGCGAGCAGGCAGAGGCCGATCGCCTGCAAGCTTTGCATGCAGGGGACGAGTGGATGCTTGGCAGCAGCTAGCGTCAGTCCGTACGCGCAGACAGTGGTGGCCAGGCAGAGAGGAGCGCCGCGTGCACGAGCGACATCCACCAGAAGTGCCTGCTCTTCACTGCCACCTCCTGCAAAGGACCTTGTGTGAGGTAGTGTGAAAAGGGCAGACTGGACACTCTACCACAGTCTGGCGACGGTCTTTGTTCTCGTCGTGTTTGTGTTCGCCGGGCTGATCGCCGAGAAGGTCTTTGAGCAAGTGCCACATCTCGAAGACGAGGTGGCCTACTTGTTCCAGGCCCAGGTGTTCGCCATCGGACGAGCCTACGTTGATGCGCCTTTCCATACCAACTGCTTCTTCGCTCCCTTTGTCCTTGACTACCAGGGACACCGGTTTGGCAAGTACCCGCCCGGCTGGCCCGCCCTGCTCTCGGTCGGCTTGCGGATGGGTCAGGGATGGTGGGTCAACGCCGCGTGCGCAGCCGTGATCGTTGCCCTGGTATTCCGCCTGGCCCGAGAGATCCACAGCCCGTTGACCGGAGCCGTGGCGGCCGGGCTCGGATCAACTTCTCCCTTCTTGCTGCTGCTTTCTGGTTCGTTCATGTCCCATACGAGCTGCCTGGCCTTTGTCACTGCGTTCACGTGGTGCTACTGGCGTACCTGCCCGCACCGATTCGCTCGGGACAACCGACGCCCCGGACCCCAAGACCGATCGCAGCCAAGCGAGGCGTGGTCCCTTGCGGCAGGTTTGATGTTGGGGTGCGCTTTTGTGATCCGGCCGTACACCGCGATCGCTGTGGCTCTTCCTGCCGGGATCCATGCCCTATGGCGGCTTGCACGATGCGCTGAGTGGAAGCGTGTATGGTTCATTGCCTTGGGATGCGTTCCGCTCACAGTGATCGTTCCACTCTTTAACGCGATCTGGACAGGCGATCCCTTCCTCTCACCGTATGTGCTCTTTTGGCCCTACGACCGGCCGGGCTTTGGTCCGGGACACGGTGTACTGGAGAGCGGGAACACGGTGTGGCTGGGTCTAAGCAGCGTCGCGGCCTCGATCGGCCTGCTAGCTACGCACCTGCATGGCTGGCCTGCGATGAGCCTGACCTTTGTTGTGCTGCTCTTTATGTTCAGGCCCAGGCGCTTTGGTGACCTGTTTCTGGTGAGCTCTGCGCTCTCGCTGATCATGGCCTACACGCTCTACTGGACAAGTGGGAGTGTGTTCGGTCCTCGCTATGCCCACGAGATCACTTCTGCGCTCCTTGTGCTTTCGGCCGGGGGGATCACACACGTCGGACGCTGGGCACGACATGGAGGACCACGATGGCAGTGGACACTATCCATCGGGTTGATTGTGCTCGTAGGCGTGAGCCTGTTCATCTATCTGCCTGGGCAATTCCGGGAGTACCACAGTCTGTATGGTATCACAGCCAGATCAGGTGAGATCCTAGAAGAGGCAGGTCTGCGTGATGCGCTGGTCATCGTAGACAGAGGCAGGGGATGGTGGGACTATGCTGTTGCGTTTTCCATGAATGAGCCCACTCTCACCGGCGACGTGGTGTATGCCAGCGAGTGTTCCCCTCTCACGGATGAGCTCCTGGCACGCTACCCTGACAGGACGGTCTACCGCTTTGACGGACGGCACGTGCTCCCCTACGGTGGAAAAGACGGCGGGGCCCCGTGACCGGGCGAATGCCGGTGAGTGACGAGCTGGAAGAGCGAACCGCCCGCAACTATGCAGGCGGTTCGCCAGGTGCAGAGCCTGACCCTATCTCTTGGGAATGATCGTCACCTTGCGTCGCTCCCCTTTGCCCACGCTCTGGGTCGTGACTGTGGGGTGGTCGCGAAGGGTGATGTGGATCACTCGGCGCTCATTGGGGGGCATCGGCTCCAAGGCCACCGGCTGTCTCGTGCGGGCCACGCGGTCTGCGATGCGTTCGGCCAGTTGTCTCAGGGAGTTAGCGCGTCGCTGCTTGTATCGCTCGACGTCAACCACCAGGTTGACCCAGTGTTCGACCTCGCGGCTGACGATGAGCCGGCACACGTATTGCAGCGCATCGAGGACCTCGCCCTTGCGCCCAATCAAGACACTGAGGTCTTTGCCCAAGATGTCCAGTGAGATGGGAGCAGGTTCGTCCGTGGGCACGTCGTCATCCTGGCGGATGATGACCTGGCAGCCGGTCCCCATTTTCTCGAGCAGTTCGGAGAGCGTCTGGCGCGCGATTTCGGCAACCTGGAGCGGCGAAAGTGCGTATTCCTCGACAGGCTCGACGGGCTCCGGCGTCTCAGGTTCAGGCTCCACGGCGGCCTCAATGATAGGTTCGACATCCGGCTCTGGTTCATCCTGTAGCTGAGGCAGGACGGCCTGCAGGCGCACAGAGGCATCTCGAGCCCCGATGCCAAGAATGCCCCGGCTGCCCTGATCGATGATCTCTATGCTGACCTGTTCCCTGGTGAGGCCCAACCGAACCAGTCCGCGCTCAACGGCCTCGCCCACTGTAGGCGCGCTGACCTGTATGCTGCCATTCTCCATACCCACATCCCTCTCTGTGTATACTGAGCCTGTCCTTCACATAGGGCAGACACAAGTGAATGCAACAGCTCATCCGTCTCGTGCAGGCCGGCGCGCGACAGCATGTTCAGCCTGAACGTAGGGATGCGCCCTGCGCGATTACAGTCTCCTACTTGCGCCTCTTGTAGCCGCGCTTCCGGCGGATGGGCTTCTGATCGGGAGCAGGACCATCCTCGGGAATCGTGGTCACAGAGACCGGTGACGACCGCTGAGGGCGCGAAGGTGCCTTGGCGTCATCTCCGTTCAGCCAGCGGTTGGTCAGCCAACTGACTCCCATGCCCACGACATTGCTGACGATAAAGTATATCGAGAGCCCGGCGGGCATCTGCATGGCGAAAAAGCCAAACATCAGCGGCATCGTGACCATCATCGACTGGCTCATTTGAGCGGCCTGGGAGTCGGTGCCGGAAGGTTGAGAAGCCGGCACGGTCAGTTTCTGCTGGAGCCACGTCGAACCCGCAACCAATATCGGCAGCACGATCACATCTGGGCGTGCCAGATTGAACCACAGCCACTTGCTGGGCAAGGGGACCAGTGACATGAACTGGGGCACCGCTGACAGATACTTGGTGAGTACGAGCATCTCTCCCGGCTGGCTGGCCAAGGCTCGGCTGATGGACTGGTAAAAGGCCCAGATGACGGGCAACTGGATGAACATGGGCAGGCAGCCGGTCATGCTGGAAACGGGGTTGATGCCGTGCTCCTGGTAGAGACTGAGCTGAGCCTGCTTGAGTTTCTGCGGCTCGTTGCGGAACTTTTTCTTGAGCTTGTCCAGCTCTGGCTGCAGAGCTTGCATCTTGCCCGAGTTCTTTTTCATCGCTCGCTGAGAGGGCAGCGTCAGGGGAATCGTGACCAGCCTGACGGCGATGGTCAGCGCGGCGATGCTGAACACTAGACTCCACTCGTTGCTGCCCAAGGCCTTGTACAGCCAGATCAAAGCGAGGACAAAACCCTGAATCATCTTATCCCACACGTCTACTATTCCTCCTCGTCTGCCGCGTTCAGCGGCGTGGCTTGCCACACGACCGCGTTTCTTGCTGGGTCGAGGGCAAAGACCTTGCCGTCAGAGACCACGACGTATAGGTATCGGCCGTCGAACACGGGAGATGTATAAATAGCTGCCTGGTCTGCCTGCTGGCCCAGAGGAGAGATGCCTTGTGTGCCGTCTTGGGCATCAAAGGCGTATAGCTGCCCGTCCTCGCAGCCAAAATACACCGTGCCATTGGCGTAGGCCGGAGTGCCGCGCACCTCGCCACCCACACTCTGGGCCCACAGCTCGGATCCATCCGTCGTGTCGAGTGCGTAGATGTGGCCACCGAGCGTGCCAAAGTAGAGCGCGTTGTCCGCCATGACCGGCGTTGCCCAGACCCCTCCATCCACCTTGTGTTCCCACTCGAGCTCTCCACTGTCGGCCTGCACGGCATACACGTGGCCATCCAGCGAGCCAAAGTAGAGCACCCCATCTGCATGCGTTGGTGCGGCCGGCAGTGCGCTGGTTGGTCGGTCAAACCGCCAGATCTCCCTGCCGTCCTCAGCCCGGACTGCGTAGAGGGCGTGGTCCATGGAGGCAATGTAGACTGTGCCCTCGACCACCAACGGGGTCGCCCACACCCAGTTTCCTGTCTCAAACACCCACCGCGTGTCACGTGCGTTCAGATCGACGGCGTACACGCTGTAGTCTGAAGAGGGCAGGTAGGCTGTGTCCGCGTCCAGCGCCGGTGAAGCTACCGTGCGATCGGCGGTGCCCGTAAAGCTCCACTGCAGGGTTCCCAGTCGGTTCAGAACGCGCAGCCCAGACTGGTTCTCTCCCTTGCCAAGAAGAGACCTTTGCTGCTCCCCCGCCGAACCGAGGAAGAGGAGTTCTTGGCCCACAGCCGGCGCGGCGTAAAAGGGCCCGTCCGAGGGTGCCGGAGCGGAGCAGCCGCCGAGCAACCCGCCACTGCCTCGCTCGATCGTCGGGTAGGACCACACGATCTGGCCCGAATCGGCCTGCAATGCAAAGACCTGTCCGTTCATCTCTGCCACGTAGACCGTGTCTCCGTCGACGGTCAGATCGGGCCAATATGCGGGGATCTGCCTGCCGCAGGCAGTGATGAGCACCACAAGCGCGATCAGCGCCGTCGCGATCCCCAGCCTGCGGGCTTTCCTGGCGCGGTCGATGACTTTGGGCCCAATGAGGGCCTTCCTCACCTGATGCGTCTTCAATACAGGACCTCCTGTTCGATGTAAAGAACTGCAGGCCTGGCGCGCCGCAGTTCGCAGAGTGCAGTCATGAGCACGCCGTCAACGGACGGGGTCAAAACCGCCTGGATTCAATGGATGGCAGCGGGTGATGCGTCTCAGAGCCAGCCATCCTCCCTGGAGCAGCCCATGCTTTGAGATGGCCTGGCGAGCATACTCGGAACAGGAAGGGATGAAGCGACACGTGGAAGGAAGAGCTCGAGAGATAGTATTCTGGTACAGGCGAATCAACCACAATGCGACGTTCTTCATCTCATGTTCACGCGTTGGCCTGCAGGCCATGGGATCGCTCGCACGAGAGAGGAGAACGCGTCTCGTTCTCCTCCGAGCTCTGAGACGCACCAAGAGAACCTGACTGTAGGTGCGCGCTCCTGAGTAGGTCAGCAACGGCGCGATCGATCTGCGGGTGCTGAGCCCCTCTGATAGCTGATCGGGCGATCACAAGTACATCCCAGCCGCTGTGTATCGTGGACAAGCGGCTGCGAATAGCTTCTCTCAACCAGCGCTTGATCCGATTGCGGACGACGGCATTGCCGATCCTGCGGCTGACCGAAAAGGCAAATCGACTCGTCGGCAGATCATTGCTGCGCTTGACGAGCACCAGCATCGGGCTGCGCCACGACTGCCCCGTGTGCCTCACGTCTCGGATCTGTGCGCTGCTTTTCAGACGATACTGTCTTCTTAACATAAACGGTATGCACTATCGCCTATCGCACTCTGTCTTGTCCCTTGACAAGTAGGTGGCGATAGGCGATAGCCGGGAACAGCTTTGCCAGAACCCTCTCTGCTGCGGGAGTGTGGCCAAGGCCACGCTTGGTAGCTCACGCCCAAAGCAGGGATGGGCACTAGACAGTCAGTCTTTGCCGGCCCTTGAAGCGGCGGCGCTTGAGCACGTTGCGACCGCCTTTTGCACTCATTCGGGCGCGAAAGCCGTGGACGCGCATACGGCGCCGCTTCTTGGGTTGCCAGGTCCGCTTGGGCATAGAGAGCTCCTTTTGAGTATGGTTGCACTCACTGGTGCCGGCCTGGCCCGTGGCCAAGATGCCACGCGTGGCTGGGCAGAACACGCCACGCTTCTTCCTCGCCAAGGGGCCTGCACACTCGCTGCGCAGGGCCAGCCAGTGAATGATTCTATAACAACACGGCAGGACATTATACCCTGGATACGGAAAAACCGCAAATCATCAGGGGCGTCGCAGGTGCGCAGCGCTTTGACAGTACACCCCGCTGACTCAGCGACTTGATCGGTGGACAGGAACGTGCTACAATCTGGGTCCACAGCCGGGGCGAGGAGGCGCGTCCAGTGTCTGATAGGCGAGCAGATTGGGCAGCACGTTGGATGGCGATCACGGCTGTCATTGTGTGGGTACTGGCCAATGGTGTAGATGTACTGAGCGCGCTGCTGGCAGTCCAGGCTGGCGGGCGGCTGGCGTTCGCCCAGGATCACCTCGCTGAGTATGTGATCATCTACACCGGTCTGCGTCTGCTGGGCACGCTGGCTCTTGTCCTGTTGGCTGCCTTTATGTCCAGGTACTGGCCAGATGCCTCGGGAGCAGCCTGGGGTGCGATGACGGCGTGCGCGTTCGTGACCACTGTACTTGCCTGGTGGCGTCTGTACCGGTAGGGGGATGAGGACATCCGCGAGGAGAGAGGCGTATGACGAAACGTGAGGCCGTCAAGCTGGCCCTGGAGGGACAGCGTCCCCCGTACGTTCCGTGGAACATTGGCCTGACCGTGGAGGCCCGAGAAAAGCTCCAGGAGCACTATGCTTGCTCTGATCTGGAGGAGACGCTGGACAACCACTTTCTCGGGCTGGGAAACGCCATTGGTTTCTTTACCGACCTTGGGGATGACCGCGTCCAGGATGTCTTTGGGGTGATCTGGGACCGGAGCATCGACAAGGACATCGGCGACGTCCAGGGATGTGTCCTCCCCAAACCGGCGCTGAAGGGGTATGACTTTCCGGATCCGCTGGACCCGCGCTTCTTTGCCGACATACCGGCACGTCTTGATCGCTTTGCCGATCGCTTTCGTGTGTTCCAGATCGGCTTCTCGCTCTATGAGCGCGCCTGGACGATGCGTGGTTGGGGGAATCTGATGACCGACTTTTACGATCATGCGGCCTTTGTGCGCGAGTTGTTCAGCGCCATCGCCGACTATAACATCGCTCAGGTCACAGAAGCTCTCAGATACGATGTGGATGCGATCTACTTTGGCGATGATTGGGGCATGCAGCACGGGCTGCAAATGGGGCCCGCTATCTGGCACGAGTTCATCTATCCGGTGCTCAAGCGCATGTATGGTGTCGTCCGTGAGGCCGGCAAGCATGTCATGATCCATTCTTGCGGCGATGTGGATGAGCTGTTCGACGATCTGATCGAGATTGGACTGGACTGCTTTAATCCCTTTCAGCCTGAGGTGATGGATGTGGACGCGCTCTTGCCACGCTATCGCGGCCGACTGGCATTCTACGGTGGCCTTTCGACTCAGCGGACGCTTCCCTACGGTTCAGTCGAGGATGTGCGCGATGCCACCCGGCATCTTCTGGATCTCGGACGGGAAGGCGGCTACATCTTTGCCCCTGCCCACGACGTCGAAGGGGACGTGCCCGTGGCCAACATGCTCGCGTTCATCGATGTGGTTCAGCAGCAGGCTGGTTTCCAGAGCAGCCACAAGGCTTGAGCCACGGCGATCATCGATCTCTGTTCTCTCTCATCGTCCTGGCACGGATGGCGAGACCGGCTGTCACGCTGCTGAATACGTCTGAGAGCACGACCTTCTGCGGGCCAAATATGCGCTCCAGCATCTGGACAAAGCACGGCACCTGGGCCGAGCCGCCCGTTCGCACAACAGCGTCGATACTGCCCAAGCGGAGTCCAGAGCACTCTACTGTTTCCAGAAGGCAGGCCTCAATGCGGGCGGCCTCACTGGTGATCAGCCACTCGAACTGAGAACGAGTGACAGGTTGCCAGATCTCGATATCCTCCCCTCTGAGGCGGACGAGGGCAAAGCGTGCTTCCGAGAGGGCGATCTTGGCACGCTCCACCTCGTCAAACATACGCACGGCATAGTTGTTGACCAGCAAAGACTCCAGAGCACGCACTCGAGTTGGGTGACTGCCCGTGTGCTGCACCAACTGCAGAAAGCGCAAGGTTTCTGGCCTGTTCAGATCCAGGACCGCTTGCCAGTTTGTGAGGGCGTCGGTGTACAGCCCAGGGAACGCACCGCCCTCTTCACCCCAGGTGGAGCCCCGACCAAAGTGATCCAGAAGTGCCTCCTCAACAACACGCTGATCGAAGATGTCCCCGGCGATGCCCACACCACCTGTGGCGAAGACGCGTCGCTCGCCCGGCTCGCCCACGCGCATCACTGTAATGTCCAGCGTGCCTCCACCAAAGTCAAAGACCACGATGTTCTGGGGCTCGCTGACCCTCCGCTCGTAGTGAAGGGCGGCGGCCACTGGCTCCAGTTCAAAGTGAACCTGGTCGAAACCCGCCATACGGGCTGCGCGGCACAGCCGCTCCTGAGCGCGCTGGTTGTCCGACTCGCCCTTGCCTCCGACAAAATTGACGGGCCTGCCCAGCACAACTCCCTCAACCTTCCGACCCGCCTCAGTCTCTACCCGCTGGCGGATCTCCCGCAGGAAGAGAGAGATCAGCTCTTCGAGTTCGTAGTAGCGGCCAAAGACAGTCGTGCCCTCGTAGCTCGTCGCCAGCCCACTCTTGAGGGAGCGCAGCAGCCGTCCGGGGGTCAACTCGTCCAGCAAGACATAGACATCCCGCACAAAGGTCCCTACCTCGGCAAAGGTCATCTCGATCTCGCCCACATATTGGCGAACCATCTTGCTGGGACGGCCGATGTTTTGCCTGTAGTACGTGTCCACGGCCTCCTTGCCGACGGACATCTCGTGCTCGCGCGTGATATAGAGCGTCGAGCGCATCACACCGGGATCAGGGCTGGCGGGATCAATGGGGAAAACCCGAACGCGGCGACCATCGAATGCCGCCGCGCCGGAATTTGTCGTGCCAAAGTCAAGTCCGATATACATGCTCACATCTTTGATTCGCGACGTCCCATTCCGCTGTTGCGGCTAGGGTCTAGGTCCGCGGGACCCCGGCCCACTCCACTGGCCCGGCCCACTGGGGGCGCTGGTCGCCCGTATCGCCGACCCGAGGACCGTGGGGAGCACTCACGCCGGGAAGTTCGATCTCGCGTGACACGCGCGAAGAGGCCAGCCTGAGGGCAGGGTTCAGCGTGCCTGCCATCGCGAGAGCAGTTCGAAACGCGTCCACCGGCAGCCAGAAGCGCGTGCCCCACGAGCCCTGGTAGGATGTCAGCCAGGGCACATCACTCACGGCGATACGGTGTGCCCACTGGTCGTGATCGACGGTTACGCCGTCCCCTGTCGCATAGTCTACCAGGTTGTAGAGCTCCATAATGGAATAGGGTTTGGCCTCTGGGTAGGTGGCGTGCGAACCTGCCGCGACGTATCCGACGGGATGACTGCCAATGAGCTCAACGTCGCTGTGGTACCACGGCTTGGTCAGGCGTGAGTGATGGCCGACAAAGGTGATGTAGGCGGGTGGCTCTCTGGGCTTCCCCTCGGGTGTCACGCGGAAGAAAAGCATCATGCTTTCCCAATCCCCTTCGTGATCGTTCAGCCCTTCAAAACCCCGCGCCCAATCGTTGTAGCCGTAAAAGAACCAGTACTGCAAGCACAGGTAGTCGCCGTCACGAACCTGTCGATGGTAGTATGTGTATGCTGGCACAGGGCTGGAGAGGGACGCATATCGATCGGCTGCTTCATCGCGTGTTTCCTGAGGGAGCATCAGCCTGGGCAGATCATCCGCCTTGCCGCTGCTCGCTTTCTCCAGCGCAGGGATCAGCAGCTTGTTCCACCAGAACAACTCGGTTGCTGCCTGCGTCTTGCCGCTAAACCACTTGTAGGCTGTACGGGCCAGGCTCTCGCTCCAGCCAGGGCCAGTTCTCTGTGTCCATTGATAGACCAGATCGACCGTCCGCTTTCCCCACTGGGCAACCACCTGCGGGCCCTGCAGGGGACCCGCGTCCACAGAGCGGAGGAACACCCCAGTTGATCGTCCCTGGCGTGCGAGTTGGTCTGGCATCACCGAACCGCGGGGCGCTATCGGTTCGTTCCGCCCCCTGGCAAACAGCGCGCTGTACTGCATAAAGTCTTCCGCACGCATGGGGAAGAAGCGCTCACCCTTGGCAAAGCGCAGGATCGGAGCGTAGGCTTCGTGCAACTCGCTCATGTCAGGCTCCTTCTGGTTCAGAGTCTCGGCAGGGCGGTATGCTGCCGCCCTGCTTCAGGGGACGAGCGTCACCGATACCGCAGGATCTCGACGCAAGTCACACACCTGCGTGCCCCTGTTGGTCCGATCCTGCAAGGGGATGTCTGCAACGGGGACGAAAGTCAACACGCCACCATAGGTGAGAAAAAGCAACTGAGACTGTGGCACGTGGGGACAGATCGCCAACACATCCTGAGCCTGGATGAAGGCCTTCCCGGACCCACCAGGGCGCGACCGTGCGCTGAACGGCTCAGTGTGGCGGCGGGACACGCAGCCTGAGGCAGTTGCGACCAGCACCTCGATGTCCTCAGGGAGGGCCAACGCGGACGCGACCTCGTCGCCTGGCTCTATGTCCAGCGCTACGGAGCCCTGCGTTTCGATAGCTCGCTGGGAGAACCGCACGCTCTTTCCCCAGCGGGTGATCAGCAGGATGTCGCCGCGCCCACCGTCGAGGATGGCCACGGGCTCATCACTATGGAAGGGACTCTTGAGCAACGGGTCTCCCTGGGTGATCCCTCGATCAGCGGTCACGCGAACGAGCCGCTGTACGTACCCTTGCCGGGTGGCAATCGTCCAGAAACGGGGAGCGTCTGTGAATGGCACGGCCGCGGTGACCCGCTCATCCGGCTCCAAGGCGGGAGCTGCGGGTGCCGGCCAGGAACGGCCCTCGCCCAGCGGAGAGATATCAGCCACCAGGTGCTTCAGGCCGCGCCCCTTGTTGGTGAGAAGCAGCAGCTCGTCGTGCGGCTGTGCAACGAGCAGGCAGCGCAGTTCCAACATGGCTCGACTGTCCAGCACAGGATCACCGCTGTGGGCCAAGCCCTGCGCACGACTGAGGGACATCTCCGCCAAACCCAGCCGGTCGGAGAGAAGGACCACCGAAGCCTCAGAGGAGGACCGGGTCTCCAATAGATCGCGCAAGCTCTCCACCTTCTGCTGCAAGGCCGAGACTCTTGCACTGTCTGTCGCCGCTGGCACCCCTCGGCGCAGGCGAAGGAGCTCGTTTCGCAGTTGCTCGTTCTGCTCATCCAACTCGATCAACCGCTTTGCCAGCTCTTCGACGATCATCGGGGCGGAATCAGGGTGTTTCTCCGCTTCCAGTACCCACCATTGCACGTCTCGTTTACGGATCATAGGCCATTCTCTGTCTCGTGCTCGCGTCCCTCACCAGTAGATCCAGACCGGCGTTCCCACCTCCGCCCAGTTGAAGAGCGTGCGAGCGTTCTCGGTGCTCAAGATGATACACCCGTAGGAAACTGGTGTGCCAAGGTAACCATCCCACAGTATGCTTCCGTCCGAGCGGATGGGCAGGGCGTGGATACCGTTCTCGAGCGAACCCGACCAGTAGATGCCCAGCCAGTAGGGCATGCGCAGGCCCCACGTACTGGCCCACGCCTCAGGGATCTTGTCGAGAACGCTGAAATGACCTGCCGCCGTCCCGCCGTAGATACCTGTGGAGCAGGCCCACTCGTAGAGCAGAGTGTCTCCTTGCCAGACATACATGCGCTGTTTGGAGATGCTGACCTCGATGCGCTTGTTCTGGATCTGTTTGATGAGATCGCTGGCTTCACGGCTCTCAGGCTCCAGTTCGAGTGCTGCCTGGCAGGCCGTAAGTGCCTGGGACGAGTCATTCTCTGCCGTCGATGCCTTGCATGACCGTATGTAGGAATCGTAAAGCAGGGATCTTGTCTCGGCATACTCTGGGTTGACGTCATATAGCGCTTGCAGGGGGACCGCTGCTTCGCGCCAGAGCTCGCGGTCGTACCGCCACTTTCCTGACAGATAGCTCAGAGCCAGGCCCTTCTCTTCCTGGATGACCTCAAGGTCCTGGCAGACGGCGCTGGCCTGACGGTATACCTTGTACGCCTCTTTGATGTGACCCTGCTCCACCAGGTCGCGCGCCCAGTATAGGTATGTGTTGCACCTACCGGCATCCAGTCCCGGGTATTCCCCGTCGAGCGCCGCTATCTCGTTGAGGATGCCGGCTGCGGCCCGCCAGTCCCGGCGCGCCCAGGCCTGCTCCAGGACGGGCAGCTGCTCACCTACACGTTGGGATAGGCTTGGGGTGGGAGTGGCAGCAGTGGTCGGCGTTGCTGACGGGTAAGGGGTCAGCGTGTGCTCCGGCGCGGCCGACAAGGTGCCATTGCGACCCAGAACCCAGGTCTGAGCTGCGAGCCCGCTCAAGCTGACTAGCAGCGCGATCAAGAGAAGCCGGATGCCGAGCTGGCGCTGCTTTGCGCGAACCTCGGTGTGCCTGGGCGGCAAAGTGTCCGCAGCAGCCGGGTCGACCGCTGGCAGATCCAGGGCGCCATGCCGCAACGTGTGAAGGGCGTCCTGGTTATGAGGGTTGATACGGAGCACCTGATGCAAACAGGCCCTCGCCTGGTGTGGGTTGCCGGACACGCGAGCCATCCAGAGCCACGCCTGCTCGTCATCAGGCGTCTGGCTCAGCAGGCGGCTGAACAGCTCGGCCGCAGCCTGGTGCTGGCCGGCCTGGGCGGCTGCGATCCCACGCCGGAACAGGCTGCCGCCCGTCTGGCGTCTGGCCGTGGTCCAACTGGGTCTTGTCATTCTCTGGCCTTCAGTGCCTTCCACCGACTTTAGCTGCGGGAACGGGAACAGATACGTTCTGCATTATAGCACTGCACGCTCGTTACGTCAACTAGCGATCGGCGATCAAACAGTTTCCGCGAAGGTTGGCTACATATAGGCGCGAAATTGCCCAAGACATCTGATCGCCGATCCGAAGCGTCGCGCCTCGAGTTTGACAGGAACGCAATAGCGGTTATAATAGGAAGGCCGACCGTTCGCCCACTTCTCTCCTCCGAAGACGGGGGTTGCGGGGGGTTCCGCACCTAGCTGGGGGCCATCGTTGACTCACACACCATGAGGGAGAGACCACCTTTATGCGCATCTCGATAGACGCCCGCTTGAGCTACTACGTGCAAGCGGGGATTACCCAGTACACCCTCAATCTCATCCGTGCACTGGCAGGTCTGGACCGTGAAAATGAGTATCTCATCTTTCAGCGGAGGCCGGATCCAGAGACGATAGTTTCTCAGGAGAATTTCCGGCGTGTCTCTCTGTGGGCACCCACCCACCACCCTCTCGAGCAGTATATGCTCGGCGTGGAGCTGCTGTTCCAGGGCAAGATGGACGTCGTTCACTGCACGGACTTTATCCCTCCGTTCTACTATCGGGGAGCTACGGTCATCACCGTACACGATCTCAATTTCCTGCTCTATCCTCACTTCTTGACCCGGCAGAGCGCGCGCTACTATGGGCTCATCGACCGGGCCGTGCGCCAGGCTACGCACATCATCGCCGTTTCTGAAGCAACCAAGCGAGATCTCGTCCGCTTGACTGGCACTCCTGAGACCAAGATCTCGGTGATCTATGAGGCGGCAGAGCCGGTCTACTATCCGATCCACGATCAGAAGGTTCTGGCCCGCATCCACAACAAGTACCATCTACCCGAGCAGTTCATCCTGTTTGTGGGCACCATCCAGCCGCGCAAGAACCTGCCTACCCTGATCCGCGCGTTTCAGAGCCTGATCGAGGGATATCGGACCCAGGCAGACCTGGCGATCGTTGGCAAGAGCGGCTGGCTCTATGACGATGTGCACCAGCTCGTTGAGGACCTTGACCTGAAGGACCGAGTGCACTTTTTGGGGCGTGTGCCGGCCGCTGACATGCCTCATCTGTACAACGCTTCTCAGATGCTCGTTCTCCCCTCGTACTATGAGGGGTTTGGACTGCCGCCACTGGAGGCGATGGCCTGTGGTGTGCCGGTGATCGTCTCTGACACCTCGTCCATGCCTGAGGTGGTGGGTGACGCAGCCCTGCGTGTGGCGCCCGAGGATGAGGACGGGTTCACCGTGGCGATGTGGCGCTTTCTGACCGACGATTCACTGCGTGCAGATATGATCGGCAAGGGCCTCAGGCGGGTCGAGTGTTTCTCGTGGGAACGTGCTGCCCAAGAGACACTGGAAGTGTACCGAAAGGTTGCGGAGAGGCGCTAGGCACACACGCGCCGCGCACAATGCGACCGGAACAGCACTGGGTAAGGCTAGAAGGGATCCTCCGTTGCGTCTCTTGCTTTTGACGCCGCAGCTGCCCTATCCGCCGCACCAAGGCACCACCATCCGCAACTACAACCTGATCGCCGGCCTGTCGCGCCGTCACCAGATCCGTCTTCTCTCCCTTGTCACTGCTGGAGATGACCTGAGCAGTGCCGAGCCTCTGAGCCAGGTCTGCGAGAGAATCGATGTGGTCCCACAGCCAGAGCGGACGATCGGGCAGCGCCTCCGCACGCTGCTGACGTCACCGCTGCCCGACATGGCGCATCGCCTGGCATCCAGAGTCTTTGAGCACACGCTCACGCGAATACTGGCTGAGGATCGCTTTGACATTGTCGAGTTTGAGGGGATCGAGATGATCCCTTATCTGCCCGTGCTCCTCCGCCACATCCGGA
>JADHXD010000046.1 GCA_016783145.1 Anaerolineae bacterium | reverse complement strand
CCTTTGTCCACGAGTCCCGCCCTGACCTGGCGGTCCCTGCGGCTCCGGCGGCGCCGCAGCCCGCCCCCGAGACGGCCCCACAGGCCGGGGAGGGAGGCGGCCCCGTCGCCGAGCGCATCCTGGCCCTGGTCAGCGAAAAGACCGGCTATCCGCCCGACATGCTTGACCTTGACCTCGACCTCGAGGCCGACCTGGGCATCGACACCGTCAAGCAAGCCGAGGTCTTTGCCTCCATCCGCGAGGCCTATGACATCCCGCGCCGCGATGACATCAAGCTGCGCGACTATGACACCCTGTCCAAGGTCATCGCCTTTGTCCACGAGTCCCGCCCTGACCTGGGCGTTCAGCAAAGAGACCGACTCGAAGAGGCGGAGACCCCGGCAGAGGTCGCGGCTGCGCCCGCTGCCCGCGTCACGCCCACGGTGGAGGAAAAGGCCGAGCCACTGCCGCTCACCGCAGGCCTGGAAGTGACTCACGATGTTCCGCGCCGCGTGCCAGTGCCTGTGCTGCGCCCTCGCCTGGACCTCTGCAAGCCGACAGGCGTTGCTTTCGAGCCAGGGGACCGCGTCATCGTCGTCAGCGACGACGGCAAGGCCGGCAAGTACCTGGGGTACCGGCTCCGGGCGCGCAAGGCAAAGGCGCTGGTGCTGAAAGAGGCCACGCCCGAGACGATCGCCCCCCAGGTCGAAGAGTGGCTGTCGGAGGGATCTATCGCCGGGGTGTACTTTTTGCCGGCGCTCGATGTGGAAGCCCCCATGAGCGAGATGGACCTGGCTCAGTGGCGTGCCGCACAGGACAGGCGGGTCAAGGCACTGTACACGTTGATGCGCGCCCTGCCGAACGATGCGTTCCTGATCTCAGCCACGAGACTGGGAGGGCTGCACGGCTACGGCAAAGAGGGAGCGACCGCTCCCCTGGGTGGGGCAGTCACCGGCTTTACCAAGGCCTACGCCCGGGAGCGCCCGGATGCCCTGGTCAAGGCTATAGACTTTTCCGTCGATGCCGACGACCGCAAGATCGCCGAAAAGCTGGTCGACGAGACCCTGAGCGACCCTGGCGCGGTCGAGGTCGGCTATCGCGACGAGCATCGTTTCGGCGTCGGATTGGTGGAGCGTCCTGTGGATGGCAGCACCCCGGAGATCACGCTCGATCGAGAGACGGTCTTTGTCGTTTCTGGAGCGGCAGGGGGGATCACCGCAGCCATCGTCACCGACCTGGCTCAGCACTCCGGAGGCACGTTCTACCTGACCGACCTCGCCCCTGCGCCCGATCGCGACAACCCGGACCTGTCGCGCCTGAACGGTGACGAGCTCAAGTGGCTCAAGCGCGATATCGCCCAGCGCATCAAGGACTCGGGCGACCGGCCCACGCCGGTGATGGTCGACCGGGAACTTGCGGCCCTGGAACGCGCGGCAGCGGTTGTGTCGGCGATGCGAGAGATCGAGCGTGTCGGCGGCACAGTCCACTATCGCACGTGCGATGTGACCAACGCCGACGCGGTCAGCGCACTGGTCGAGGAAGTAAAAGAGCGGCACGGTCGCGTGGACGTGCTGATCCACGCCGCCGGTCTCGAGCGCAGCCACTTTCTCCCCGACAAGGAGCCGAGAGAGTTCAACCTGATCTTTGACGTCAAGGCGGACGGCCTTTTCAACTTGCTCAAGGCCACCCAGACGCTGGACTGCCCGATCAAGAGCAGCGTCGTCTTTACCTCCATCGCCGGGCGGTTCGGCAATGCCGGGCAGACCGACTATAGCGCGGCCAATGACCTGATGTGCAAGGTCACGTCGTCGCTGCGTGCAACGCGGCCCGAGATCAAGGGCATCGCCACAGACTGGAGCGCCTGGGCCGACATCGGCATGGCGACCAGACGGAGCATCCCGGAGATGATGCGCCGCGCAGGCATCGACATGCTCGATCCGGCGTCTACCGTGCCCATCGTTCGCCGAGAGATCATCTCCAGCGACACGGGAGGAGAGGTCGTCATCGCTCACTCCCTGGGCGCTCTCCTCGAATCGCCGGATCCCGACGGCGGCCTCGACCTGGAAGCCGCCAACCAGCGCATCGAGCCTTCGTACCCGCTGGCTGGCAGGGTGACCCATATGGACCCCTACCGCGGCATGACGTTCGAGGTCGAACTCGATCCCCAGGTTGAGCCGTTCCTGCGCGATCACGCCATGGATGACACCCCCCTGCTGCCCGGCGTCATGGGCATCGAGGGCTTTGTCGAAGTGGCCAGCCTCATCGTCCTGGGATTGGGATCGTCTGAAGCAGCGTATCGCGTCCGGACCGTGGAAGACGTGCGCTTTCAGGCGCCGCTCAAGTTCTACCGGCAGGAACCGCGCACCCTACAGTGGCAGGCATACGTCACACCGCAAGGCTCTGAACTGGTCGCCTACGTGGCCCTGCAGTCGGTGCGCGAACTCAAGGTGAAGCAGTCACAGCAGCGCACCACCCACTTTACGGGCCGGGTGCACTTTGCGCCGATCGATCCGGAGAGTGAGAGGGCGCAGCCTACCTCACGTGCACCGGCGTGGAATGGCACGGCAACGGTGGGACCGGAGGACATCTACCGCGTCTACTTTCACGGACCCGCTTTCCAGGTCCTTGGGGGCGTGCAGGCTGAAGGAGAACAGGTGACCGGCAAGCTGCGATCCGACCTGCTGCCGATCATCGAGCAGGCAAAGCGTACCGCGATCTCGCCTCGTTTGATCGAGCTCTGCCTGCAGACGGCGGGGGTATGGGAGATCGGCAAGACGGGAACGTTGGCCCTGCCGACCGCCATCGAGCGCGTGATCTTGCACGCCGAGGGGAGTTGTGAGGAAAGGGCGCAGCAGAATGGAGATCCGGTCTACGCCCAGATCAAGCCGGTACTTGCCCAGAACGACGAGCCTAGCTTCGATGCGCGGGTTGTGGACGGTCAGGGCAACGTGTACCTGGAACTTGAGGGCTACCGTACCGCACGCCTGCCGGCCCCGGTCGACAGCGAGCTGATCGCCCCACTGCGCGCGGTGATCGAGGGTTAAGCTCTGTGATCCATTGGCTGGTTTGCCCGGCGGACGCATGCCCTGGCCTTGAGGATGGGGCAGCGCCGCCGGGTTTCTTGAGCACGCCCGAGCGCGAAACCTATGCCGGCCTGGCCTACCCCAAGCGTCGTCGCGAATGGCTGCTCGGTCGCTGGACTGCAAAGCGGCTGCTGAGGCTCAGCCTGGCAAGGTACGGTGAACTCTCCCTACGGGCGATCACCGTGGGGAACGATCCCGATGGTGCGCCCTTTCTCTCTGTGGATCGAGAAGGACGATTGCCCGTGTCCCTCTCCATCAGCCACCGTCAAGACCGCGCGTTCTGTGCCCTCTCTCCCTCCCCTGCCCCCCCGATCGGCGCGGACATCGAGCGCGTGGAGCCTCGCGATCCGGTTTTTGTCCACGACTTTTTCACCACCGGAGAGGCACAGCTCGTTCAGCACTGCCCGCCGGCCGCGCGAGACACGCTGGTCACCGTCATGTGGAGTGCAAAGGAGTCCGTGCTCAAGACCCTACGCCTGGGACTGCGCGCGGATACGCGCCGCGTCGAGATCCAGGACGTGGGTGGCATCGAGCCAGCCAGCCCGGAGAGCGACGGCGAGGGTGGGTGGCGCCAAGTCCAGGTGCAGAGCACACTGCCAGGCGCAACCCATCTCTGCGCCTGGTGGCGTCGAGATGGCACCTATGTTCTGACCCTGGCCGCAGGTTCCAGCCAGAGATAGGTGCAGAGGCCAGATCCCCGCGATCCTCGGGAAGCCTGTGAGAGGCGTGGATCTCGACGCGGCGCGTGTCCACTCACAGGCCCGGTTCATCTCTCAGTTCGGCAATGATCGCGCGGATCGCACCTTCTTGCGATTCGATGCTTTCGGTGAGCTTGAACTGGATGAGCGCCCGCCACAGGTTGTGATCTCGATACCTGGCCTTAAAGTACACGTTCCCCTCCAGGTAATCGGTGAAGAACCTCAGCCCCAGCTCAAAGGAGATGAGGCGAATGGCATCGTAGAGGTAGGCATAGTCGTGCTCGCTCAGAAAGCAATTCGCCACTGACAGATAACCCTGCAGGATCGCACGGCAGAGATCGGTCTCGAAATGGACCTCCTCGATGCGATCGGTCTCTTCTCCCAGGGGATTGCAGCACGACCTCAAGCAATCGCCGATGTCATAGTGAATCAGCCCGGGCTTGACGGTGTCCAGGTCGACGAGGCTGACTGCCTGTCCGGTCATGTCATCGATCATGATGTTGTCGACCTTGGGGTCGCCGTGTATCGGACGCAGGAGCAGATCGCCCCCCGCTCTTGCATCCTCCAGGACGGAGACCCACGACCTCCGCTCGCCTACAAAGCGCAGGCAGTGCTGGACCTCTGGAGAGGATGTACCCACGCCATTCTCCAGGACGCGATCATAGTGTCGAAGGTATCGTGGCGTAATGTGAAAGCCCACGAGCGTATCGTGGAGCCTGTCGACGGGCAGATCGCAGATCAGGCTGTGGAACCGGCCGAGTGCATAGCCCGCTTCTCTCGCGTGGTCTATGCTCTGAATGGTGGTATGTCCTGTCGAACGAGCCACGAAACTCATCGCACGCCAGCACTCCCCGGATGGATCGGTCCAGTAGTCCTTGCCATCCGGCGTCGGCAAGATGCGCGGCACCTCCCACTGCCGGCGCGATCCGGCCGGTTCGTCCAGCAGATGCCGGCGAACGTGCTCCGAAAAGGTGCGGATGTTGAGTATGATCAGGTCTGGGCGCGGAAAGACGTGCTGGTTGATGCGCTGAAGGATGAAATGGCCTTGTCGACCGGAATCCAGGGTCACCAGGTAGGTGTCGTTTACGTTCCCGGAGCCATGCTCCTGAACGCTCAAGATCCTGTCGTCTGGCCTGAACTGTGCTGCGGCGTGCAAATGATCCACAGATCCACTACCCCCTCTACGAATATGGTGTATGATCATTATACCATCGCCATCTGCTTCCCGCAATCGCAGACGAGTTGCGGGCGTGCTTCTGTCATGATACAATGAGCATCCACAGAGTTCGCGCTTGGGCGCTGACAGCGATGAGGATTGGAGAGTTCTGTATCAAGACGCAGCGTGGATCCGCCCCACCCGATCGTGCGCTAGCGGCAGCGAACGGCATAGAGCCGGAGGGTGCGCCAGGCCGAGCGCTCCGCATCCTCCTGTTCTGCCTGGCGCTGACCCACGGCCTGCTCTACGTCTCACTCGTTCCTCCTTGGGGGCACTATGACGAACCCACCCACCTGGAGTACGCCTGGCTGATCGCCGATCGCCTGTCTCTGCCGCAGGTAGGCGACTATGATCAGGCCGTGCGGCGCGAGGTCGCGGCCTCCATGGTCGAGCACGGGTTCTTTCGCGGCACCGAGCTCCGGACCAACCTGCTGGCGCAGGATACGCCGATCTGGATCGGCATATCGGAAATCAACCACCCACCGCTCTACTATCTGCTGTTGGCGCTTCCCCTGAGACTCATTCGCCATACAGACATCGTCGTGCAGCTCTACGTCGCCCGCCTGGTTTCGCTGGTGCTCTACCTGGTCAGCATCTGGATCGCCTACCGATTGACCGGGGAGCTGATCGCGCCGGGGCACCCCGTACGGTGGGCTGTCCCCTGGACGATGGCCCTTCTCCCGGCATACGTTGACCTGATGACGGCAGTAAACAATGACGTGGGAGCGGTTGTCCTCTTTTCTCTGTTCCTGTGGGGTGCGGTACGGACCATCGTCCGTGGAGCTTCCCTGCTCCACCTGCTATGGATCGCCGGCGCCGCCGCGCTCTGTGCATGGACCAAGAACACGGTTGCCCTTGCCGTCATCCTGGCTCCGGTCGTCCTGGTACTGGCCTGGTTTCGCCCCTCCTGGAAGCGATGGAGTTCGATTGGGCTCCCGGCAGCCGGGCTGCTCGCGGCAGTGGCCCTCTGTGGCTGGGGTGACGCAGCGTTCTGGCTCCGCAGCACCACCCAGCAGTCTCCCACCAGCCAGGATGTGGCGAGGGTGCCCGTAGGGGACAGGGCCATCGCCGTCGAGATACCCGCCGGTGGCGAGATGCCGTACCTGACGCAGATCCTGCCCGCCGAGGACGTGGAATCCCTGCGGGGAATGACCGTCACCCTGGGAGCATGGGTGTGGGCCACGCAGTCGATGGAGATCCGCGCTCCGATCCTTCAGGGCGCCTCCCAAGGCACAGCGGGCGTGGTAGGGGTCGGAGAGAGACCGGTTTACCACGCTGTGACGGCGACGGTCTCTGCCAGTGCGGACTCGATCCAGGTGATCCTGCGTCCGTCGCTCGCCCGGGCACAGGACGAGGGGACGACCGTTTACTATGACGGGATCGCACTGGCAGACGGCATCCGCGATGGCCCGCCTTCATTTCGCGATGTCCAGGGGCGGGCCGGGATATGGGATGGGCGGCCCTTTGTCAACCGGGTGCGCAACGGCTCCGCAGAGGCAACGTGGCCCAAGATACGCGCGTGGGCGGACCGAGCCCTCCTCAAGGTCGCACGCCGGCATCCGTCTCAGTTCCTGGGCTCGATCCTGGACTGGGAGCGCACCAGTTGGGTATATGGAAGAACGGCGAACGAGCTCCTGCAGAGCTTCTGGGCACGCTTCGGGTGGAACCAGCTTGGGCTGAGCGGCGTGTGGCTCTGGATATTGCCTGCGCTCACCATCCTGGGCACGGCAGGCGCTGTAGCCGCTGGAAGACAGGCCTGGAGATCGGGCCAGGCTCGGCCCTGGGCGCACGCGGTGGGGCTGCTGGGCATCGCCGGACTGCTCGTATGGGGCAATGCCTTTCTGCGACCGCACCCTCTCCTCGGCAATCCATTCATCCCGGTCGCGCGGTACGCCTACCCGGCCATCATTCCCTCCTTGCTGGCGCTGGCGGGTGGGTGGTGGGCGCTCACCCCGAAACGATTCCGAGGAGGGTACCTTCCGGCATTGGTTTCCGCCCTGGCAGTGCTGGACATCGTGTCCTTGCTCACCATTTGGCAGTTCTTTTACGGAGGCTAGGTGAAAGAGAATGTCCGGGCAGTGTGGGCGAGCAGGAAGGCGTACAGATGGCTGGCAGCCTCTGCGCACATCCTGATCATCGTCGCCCTTGGCGCTGCCGCTCTAGACCGCGGTCCCCTGATCGTCGCATTGACGGACACGGCGGGCACTCGGATGAGGATTGGCGAACTCGCATCTACTTCCAGGGCGTGCCAGACCTTTGTCGCCGAATACGATGACCTTTCCCAGGTGCACGTCAAGCTGGATCCTTACGACCGGCAAAATACGGGTTCGTTCGTGCTTCACCTCCGCACCAAGCCGGATGATGTCCAGGATCTGCGCACACTGACCCACGATGCCGCACAGATCGAGAAGGAAGCCTATCACCTCTTTGAGTACCCTCCCATCCACGACTCAGCAGGACGTTCGTACTGCTTTTGCCTGGAAGCACCGGATGCCGGGTTGGACAACTCGATCACGGCAATCGGGACCCTGGAGAACCTCTACACGCACGGCAAGGCAGTATTCCGCGATATGTGGGGGCAGGGCATCGGAGTACGCGACCTGGATTTCCGCCTGGGGTATGACCTCTCCCTCACGGGCAAACTCGCCGTCTTTGCCCGCCGGATGCCAGCCTACAAGCCGTTCATGTTCGGCGCTGGATGGTTCTACTCCCTGCTCGCCGTCGCCTACCTGGCGCTCATATACCTGACACTGGTCATGTCTGTCCCCAGGTCGGTGCCTCACCACGAGGACCCGGAAAGCGCAGAGTAGAGATGCGCAAGGCGTTCACGTTTCTGTGGTGAGCCTTGGCGATGCGTTCGCGCTAGACTTGCCCCGCTCTTTGTTCCGTGTTACAATACTTTCGTGTGTTTGTTGCGCATCAGGCCCAAATGCCAGCCTGCCCATCGGGATCGTTATCCAAGCATCGACAAGCTGACTCCCATCGAGGAGTGCTGGGTTGGATCACAGGTACACGTCTTTCCACCTGACCGCCGCCGGATGCACCGATCCTGGACAGCGTCGGACGGTAAACCAAGACGCGTGGCGCATCGCCGGAGAAGCGGAGACTGCTCACTTGTGGGCAGAACGGGGACGGTTCTTTGCCGTCGCGGATGGTATGGGGGGACACGCGGCCGGAGAAATCGCCAGCCAACTGGCGATCGACACGATGTTTGATGAATACTATGGCAGCAACAACGCCCCGTTGTCTCCTGGCATACGTATGGAAAAGGCGATCCTGGCGGCCAACCTCAAGATATACGAACAGGCCGCGCTGCAGGAGACACAGGCGGGCATGGGCACGACCATCGTGGCCGCAGTGGTGCGCGATGACTGGCTCACCATCGCCAACGTCGGCGACAGCAGGGCCTACCTGGTGCGCGACGGAGAGCCGCTGCAGATCACGCACGATCATTCGTGGGTCGCCGAACAGGTCGAAGTGGGAGCCCTGAGCGAAGAAGAAGCGCAGAACCATATGTATCGAAGTGTGGTCACGCGCTGCCTGGGACACCGGAGCGAGGTCAGTGTAGATATCTTTGACTATGCACTGGAATCAGGAGATGTCGTCTTGCTGTGCTCAGATGGCTTGAGCAATCAGGTCTCTGCTGAAGAGATCGCGCAGATCCTGATCGAGTACCCCCCCGATCAAGCGACCGGCGAACTGGTGGATCTGGCCAACCAGTATGGAGGCCCTGACAATATCACGGTCATCGTCCTCCATCTGCTCGAGCCGCCGGGTGACGTGGACCAGGCAAAAGGGCCAGGATGAGCGCCACAGGATCAGCGCCCTGCCCCCATCTCTCCCAGTTCTGACATCACGATCGCCACCGAGGCCAGCGCCGCGGTCTCGGCACGCAAGATGCGTGGCCCCAGGGTCACGACCCCGATCTCTTGGCGCCGGGCCAGCATCACTTCCTCGCGCTCGAACCCGCCCTCAGGCCCGATCAGCAGCGCGACGCTCTTGGGGGGAGCGTCAAGTGCCCGCAGGGCATCCAATAGGCTCCCCGTGCCCGCATCCTCCCAGGGGATCAGGGATAGATCGTGCACCCGGACGCTTTCTCGGCAAGCCGCATCGAAAGAGACCGGAACAGCAAGCTGGGGCAAACGCCCCCGTCGGCTTTGCTCTGCCGCCTCGCGCAGGATCCGTTCCCAGCGAGGTCTCCGTTTTTCCATCCGCCCGGCGTCTCTGACAACGCTTCGCCTGCTCAACACGGGCACAAAGGCCGACACCCCCAGCTCTGTTCCCTTTTGCAGCACCCATTCGAAACGATCGCCCTTGAGCATGCTCTGATACAGCGTCAACCTCAGCCTCGGCTCCCCTTGCGACGGATTCTGTCCGCACACACAGCCCAGTGCACGGTCCGGCTCGAGGCTCGTCAGCTCGACCAGGTATTCCCAGCCAGAGTCATCGAGCGCAGTGACCTGCTCGCCAGGACGCATACGCAGCACGTTGCGTAGCTGGTGGGCAAGCGCAGCGTCAAAGGTCACCAGTCCCTGCGAGATCGACTCTGGCGGCACAAAGAAACGGTGCATGCTCCGCTTACCCCGCGGCCTTCCGCTCGTGCTTGAGCCCAACCAGGGCGACCCAATCTCGCTCCACGTGACGTCCCACGACCTCGATCCCACTTTCCGTGAGGGCAGCCCGCACGCCGGCCTCTCGATCGTCAATGATCCCCGACGCGATCAACGTGCCTCCTGGCTTGAGCGCATCCGCCAGTCCCTGCTCGAGGAGCGAACAGATGACCTCGGCGAGGATGTTGATCACGATCAGGTCGTATTGTCCGCTCGCCTTCTCCCAAGAACCCGCCGCTACATGGACCACATCGGCAACGCCGTTCACAGCCACGTTGTCGCGTGCTGTGGCTACCGCGATCTCGTCCACGTCCACCGCGCGCACCGCTCGGGCTCCCTGCTTGGCGGCGGCGATCGCCAGCACGCCCGATCCGGTCCCGACGTCGAATACGCTCATCCCCGGTGAGATCCTCTCTTCCAGAGCCACCAGGCAGAGCTGCGTGGTCGGGTGGGTTCCCGTGCCAAACGCCATCCCCGGGTCCAGCACGATCACGACCTCGCCGTCCTGCGGCGCGTAGGACTGCCACTGCGGGACGATCACCGTCCGGCGCCCGATGCGCAGCACGGAATAGTGCGCCTTCCATGCCTGCGCCCAATCGTTCTCAGTCAGGACGCTGAACACAGGCTCCGGGATCGGATACAGTTGCCCCAGGTGCCACAGGGCCTCCTCGATCTGACGCCTCGTCACCAGGTCACCGGTGGGGATGTATGCTTTCACCGCCCACTGATCGGCATCGTCGTGCGCGCCGAGCCCGGTGGACAGCAGGTGCTCGACCACAGCCCCTCCGCGCCCGTAGCGGTTGAGCACCTCGCTGACCGCCTCTGCGGCCTCTCCGTCTACGTGCACGCTGATCTCCAGCCAATCCCCTGTGTTCACCTGCTCTCATCTCCGGCCGGTTGAGAAGACCGACATTCTGCCGAGGGGAAAGCCCACCCCACATAGGGCCAGCCTCCCCAAACCAAACTTCCAAAGCCTGGATGGCTTTGGAAGCATTCCGAGAAACCGATTTCCGTTCGCGCCCTCGCCTACAGACCGAACGCCTCTTTGACCCGATCCAGAAAACCCTTTTCCCGCTGGGAAATGATCTCTTTGCCCAGCGTCTCTCCCAGCTCTGCGAACAACTCGCGCTGACTTTCCGTCAGCTTGGTGGGTACAGCAGCGGTGACGATCACCACTTGGTCGCCCCGACCGGGCCGGCGAAGGTGAGGCACACCCCGCCCCTTGAGCCGAAAGACCTCACCGGTCTGCGTGCCGGCGGGGATCACCAGTTCTTCCTCCCCATCCAGCGTGGGCACGGTAATCCGATCGCCGAGCGCAGCCTGGGCGATGTTGATCATCAGGTCGAGGACAATGTTGCTGTCCTGCCGCACAAAGAACTCGTGCGGCTTGACGCTGATAAAGACGTAGAGATTGCCCGGCATCCCTCCCAGGGCGCCCAGCTCTCCTTCGCCAGTAAGCCGGATCCGGGTGCCGTCGTCCACGCCAGGAGGGATCTTGACCGACAGGCGACGCGAGCGAACGACCTGCTTGCGGCCCTGACACTCTGAACAGGGTGAGGTGATCTCTTCGCCGCTGCCCCGGCAGCGGGGGCACGTCGCTACGTTGACAAACGACCCAAAGATAGAGCGCTGCTCGTGCCGTACTTCTCCCATACCATTGCATTCGCGGCAGCGCACGGGCGAGGTCCCTGGCTTGGCTCCTGTCCCCGAACACACGGGACAGGTCTCGTGTCGCGACGCCGCTATCTCTTGTTCACAGCCAAAGACCGCTTCCTCGAAAGAGATAGACAGATCGTGTCGCAGATCCTGGCCTCGACGGGGTCTCTGTCGCGTCGAGGCCCCGGCACGAGTGCTGCCGCCGAAAAAGCTCTCAAAGATGTCATCGACGCCAAACCCAAAGCCGCCAAAGCCGGTTCCGCCCCCCATGCCCCCGTTTTGAACACCCGCATGCCCAAAGCGATCGTAGCGAGCCCGTTTCTCCTGATCGCTCAGGATCTCGTAGGCCTCGTTGATCTCTTTGAACCGCGCCTCGGCCCCGGACTCGCTGTTGATATCTGGATGGCACTGGCGCGCCAAGCGGCGATACGATCTCTTGAGATCGTCCGCACTGGCGTCACGGGCCACGCCCAATACCTCATAGTAGTCTCGCTTGCCGCTCATCTACTGCCCGACCTTTGCTCCTATGCTAAGAGTGGACGCCCGACACTCGCATCGTGCGAGGCGAACACCGTCCCGCTCACAAGGCAAGAGTATACACCGAAAAAAGGGGGATAGCAAACGACCTGCTATCCCCCGAACTCTCTTGTGCGCTTGCCCTCGTGCGAGCTGCGCTCGCCCTCGTGCGAGCTGCGCTCGCCCTTTCGCAGCGGCGGGGCTATGCTTCGCTGAATTCACCATCCACAACATCTTCGTCAGGTGGGGTAGAAGGTCCTCCACCCATATCGCCCGAGCCCCCTGGAGGCGGCGTGCCTGGGCCTTCCTGCTGTCCGTATGCCGCAGCGCCGACTTGCTGCAGTGCCTGGCCCAGCTCCTCGGTGCGCCGCTTGACCTCATCCACGCTGCCCGAGTCCTTGATGGCCTTCAGCGCCCCGGCCTTTTCCTCGACGTCCGTCTTGACATGGTCGGGGACCTTGTCCGCCAGGTCACGCAAGGTCTTCTCTGCGGTATAGATAGCCTGGTCGGCCATGTTGCGCGCTTCGACCTCTTCTTTGTGCACTCGGTCTTCATCGGCATGCTGCTCGGCATCCCGGACCATGCGCTTGATCTCTTCCTCGCCAAGGCCGCTCGAAGCCGTGATGGTGATATGCGCATCCCGTCCGGTGGCCTTGTCTGTCGCGCTCACGTTCAGGATGCCGTTGGCATCGATGTCAAACGCGACCTCGATCTGGGGCACACCGCGCGGCGCGGGAGGGATGCCATCCAGGGCAAAGCGTCCCAGGCTCTTGTTGTCCCGAGCCATCGGGCGCTCTCCTTGCACGACATTGATCTCGACCTGCGACTGCATATCCGCCGCCGTGGAAAAGATCTGGCTCTTTTTGGTCGGGATCGTCGTATTGCGCTCGATCAGCGCGGTCGCCACGCCTCCCAGCGTCTCAATGCTCAACGTCAGCGGGGTCACGTCCAGGAGAAGCACGTCCTTCACGTCTCCCTTTAGCACGCCAGCCTGGACGCCCGCCCCCAATCCGACCACTTCGTCGGGGTTGACCCCTTGGTGAGGCTCGCGCTTGAAAATGGCCTGGACTGCCTCTCGAATCGCAGGCATGCGCGTCATGCCACCCACCAGGACCACCTCGTCGATCTCTTCGACCGTGAGCTTGGCGTCTTCCAGGGCCTGGCGGCACGGACCGACCGAACGCTCGATCAGGTCTCCAGTCAACTGCTCCAACTTGGCCCGCGTAAGTGCCATCTGCAAGTGCTTGGGACCGCTGGCATCGGCGGTGATAAAGGGCAGGTTCAGTTCGGTTTCCATGACGGTAGAAAGCTCGATCTTGGCCTTCTCGGCAGCTTCCTTGAGCCGCTGCAGAGCCATGCGATCCTTGCGCAGGTCAATGCCCTGATCTCGCCGGAACTCGTCGCAGATCCAGTCAATCACTCGCTGGTCAAAGTCGTCGCCACCCAAGAACGTGTCACCGTTCGTGGACTTGACCTCAAACACGCCCTCACCCACATCCAAGATCGAGATGTCAAACGTGCCCCCGCCAAGGTCATACACGGCGATCGTCTGGTCGATTTTCTTGTCCATCCCATAAGCCAGGGATGAAGCGGTCGGCTCATTGACAATGCGCAGCACATTCAGACCCGCGATGCGGCCTGCGTCCTTGGTCGCCTGTCGCTGCGAGTCGTTAAAGTAGGCCGGCACCGTGATCACAGCGTCGGTGACTTCTTCGCCCAGGTATTGCTCGGCGTCGGCCTTGATCTTTTGCAGGATCATCGCCGAGACCTCGGGAGGGGAGTACTCTTTGCCCCCCATCCAGACGCGCACGTCTCCGTTCGGCGCTGCCGTTACCTTGTACGGGACGATCTCCATGGCCCGCTTGACCTCAGGATCGCTGAACTTGCGTCCCATAAATCGCTTGATCGAGTAAATCGTGTTTTCTGGGTTGGTGATCGCCTGACGATGCGCCACCTGCCCGACCATCCTCTCCCCAGTCTTGGGGTTTATCGCGACAACGGAGGGGAAAAGCCGCCCCCCCTCCGAGCTGGGAATCACTGTCGGTTCGCCGCCTTCCATGATCGCGCACACCGAGTTTGTCGTTCCCAGGTCTATCCCTATCGTCTTGGACATCCTTATTCTCCTTTGATTCTAGATTGCGACCGGCACCGCGCCTAGTCGGTCTTGCCGGAAGAGACACGGACCAACGCAGGGCGCAGGACAGTGCCACTGAGGTCGTATCCTCGCTGCACGACCTGGATGATGCGCCCCTCCTCGAAATCCCTGCTCGGCTCGTGCGTCACCGCTTCGTGGAACTTGGGATCGAACGCGTCTCCCGGCTCAACTGAAACGACGGACAGCCCACTCTTTTCCAGTACAGTCTCCAGTTTCTGTCCCACAAGGGACAGCCCTTCGACCCAGGGGCTGTCTTGCACCCCCTCGGGGATCATCTCAAAGGCCCGTCCCAGGTCATCCAGCACCGGAATCAGGTTGATGAGCAACCTGGACTTGACCTCTACATCCATCTGCTTTCGTCGCTGTTCCTCGCGGCGCCGGTAGTTGGCTAATTCAGCACGAGCGCGCTGCCAGCCATCCAGATACTCACTGGCCTTGGCCTGCGCTTCAGTCAACTGCTCACCCAGAAGGGTCAACTCGTCAACCTGAGGCTCTGGCCCTTCCTCCGCGGCCTCCACATCGGCCACCTGGACTGGCTCTGACTCTGTCTTGAGTTCTTCTCCGGCCTCCGGCGCGCTCGAACCTGCGACATCGGCTCGCTCCACCTGCTCTTCGACAGGCGTTTGCTCCGCTTCGTTTTCCATCATCGTGTTCTATGCAGCCTTCCAAGTCATTCAAGCGTTGTTGGCGGCAGCTCACCACCATACAGGTCGAAAACCAGGTTGCTCAACAGCCGTGAGACAAAGCGCACCACCGATACCGTCCTCGCATACGGCATACGGAGAGGCCCGACCACCCCCAGAGCGCCCGTCGCGTAGCCGTTTACTCCATATCGTGACAGCACCAAACTGAAATCGGACAATTCGTTACGCTGTCCTTCACCGCCGATGACGATCTGCACGCTCTCCCTATCTGCCGCCATCGTCAACATTTCGCTCAGCATCACATCCAATGGCCCACCATCTGAGAACACTTGCGCGACGCGCTGCGCGCTCGCGACAAATTCAGGCTGGGAGAGGACGTTCACCAGGCCGTCGCGGTAAACCGGGCCGCTGCGGCTGTCCACTTCATCCATCGATGTGGAAACCAACGTGCCGATCTCTTGCTCAAACGTCGGCAGAGGCGTGAGCTGCTGGCGGATCTCGGCCGCCTCCAGGCCGGCGAACACGTCGTTAAGCCAGCGGGAAACCCGGCTCAGGCCCTCTTGGTTGAGTGAGTGCTGCAAAGTGAGCATCTGTTGCTTGATCAACCCCTCTTGCAGGACCAGGATCAGCAAGACCACAGGACCATGCGTCGAGATCAGTTCGAGGTGCTTGAAACGGCAGCGATGAACGCGGGGCGGAGCGACAAGCGCTGCCCCTCTGGCCGCATGGGCCAGGACAGCAGCCGACAACCGCATCCACTGATTGAGATCCATCTGTGTCTGGTAGAACTGGTGCTCGATCATGCGACGCTCGTCGGCAGACAAGCGGATGTCATGCATCAATTGCTCGACAAAGTAGCGATATCCCTTTTCGGTCGGGAGGCGGCCCGCCGAAGTGTGTGGATGCGTCAGATACCCGTGCTCCTCGAGATAGGCCATCTCGTTGCGCACGGTGGCTGGGCTGACCCTTAGTTCCGGATGCTCGCTGAGGCTCTTGGAGCTCACCGGCATGGCGGTCTCCACATAGTCGCGGACGAGAATACCGAGGATCAGTTGTCTGCGCGGTGTCAGGATGTCGATTTCTTGCACCATGATTAGCACTCTCACCTCTAGAGTGCTAAAATCATAACACAAAGTCGCCAGTCTGTCAAGTATTCGACCGCCGATCTAATGAACTTCTAATAGACGCGGCATGGATCAAGGTGGGTGAACGCCTCGCCGGGTGCGAGGCAGGCCCGGACGGCATGTGCCCCTCCACAGTGTGCGCAAAATGCTTGCCTCACGCCCCAAAGGATGATATAATCAGGGCGTGAAATCCACGAGCAGCTATCATCCGCAAGCTCCATACGTGCTGGGCGTCGACGTGGGGGGCACCAAGCTGGCCACCGTGCTGGCCACTCGCACCGGTCAGATCTTGCACAAAGTGCGCTTGCCCACCGAAGCGGACAAGGGTCCCCAATTCGGCGTGGCACGTCTGATCTCGATGCTCAACCGTAACATGGCCGAGACCGGGGTGACGCCCGATGAGGTCA
Organism: Anaerolineae bacterium; assembly: GCA_016783145.1. Lineage (GTDB taxonomy): Bacteria > Chloroflexota > Anaerolineae > JAFGEY01 > JAFGEY01 > BS750m-G44. Next base: position 15,626 of record JADHXD010000046.1, on the reverse strand, counting down.
TCGGCATTGGCGTAGCTTGCGGTAGCCCGATGGACACGGCGAGGGGGATCATCCTCGGCCCGCCCAATCTGCAGAGCTGGAATCCTGTACCGATCGTGGCACGGTTGGAGGCCGAGTTCGGTCTCTATGCTCAACTAGAAAACGACGCGAACGCCGGGGCCCTGGCAGAATGGCTCTTTGGTGCGGGAAAAGGCATGCACAACGTCGTCTATATGACGATGGGCACGGGGATCGGCGGCGGGTTGATCCTGGATGGGCGGCTCTATCGGGGAGCCAACGGCAACGCTGGAGAGGTCGGCCATATGCGCGTGGTCCTTCAAGGCGGACCTCTCTGTGGATGCGGCAAACGGGGGTGCCTGGAGGCATTCTGCTCCGGGCCGTCGATCGCCCGCCGCACACGTAAAGCCCTGCGCCAGTCTCCAAATTCTGCCATCCTGGAGAGAGCAGGACACGTAGACCAGGTCACCGCCGAGCACCTGTTTGCCGCCGCCAGGCAAGGGGATGCCCTGGCCCTGCACCTCGTGGATGAAACCGCACGGTATATGGGCGTGGGACTGGCAAACATCATCCAGGTCCTCAACCCAGAAGTGATCGTTCTTGGGACCATCGCTACGGAACAAGGAGGCTTTTTCCTGGACCGCGTGCGGCGGGTGGTGCGCGCGGAGAGCTGGCCCCAGATCTCAGAGGTCGTCCAGATCCTCCCCTCACCGTTGGGGGAACAGGTGGGCGACTATGGCGCGATCAGCGTGATCCTGCAGAACGTGGCCCGAGAAGCTGACTCTGATCGCCCCCTTTGACCTCGCCAGCAGGTCGATGGCTGGCTAGAGCGGTTTGGGAGCACGGTAGTCCAAGACCCACCAAGCCCTGACTCGATCTATCCAGAGAGGAACATGAGAGAGATCTCGACCGACATGATCAGTCAAGCCGTCGCCTCCCTGGCGATCGCCGCGAATCACCACCTGCCCTCCGACGTTCAGCAGGCCCTACACCGTGCTCGAGAGGCAGAACGCTCCCCTGTCGGGCGCGAGATCTTGGATCAGATCATCGACAATGCGAACATCGCCGCAGGGGACGTCTACCCTCTCTGCCAGGATACTGGCCTGACTGTGGTCTGGATCGACCTGGGGCAGGACGTCCACGTCGTCGGTGGGGACCTGGAGGCAGCCATCCAGGAAGGCGTGCGCCAGGGCTACAGGGATGGATACCTGCGCAAGTCCATCGTCGAGCGGCCCTTCTCTGCACGGACCAATACCGGCGACAATACCCCCGCGGTGATTCACTTCCGAATCGTGCCGGGTGAGCGGCTGCAGATCGCCGTATGTCCCAAGGGCGGGGGCAGTGAGAACATGAGCGCACTGGGTATGCTCAAACCCGCCGACGGGAGGGCGGGCGTCGTCGACTTTGTGACCGGCGCTGTAGACAGGGCTGGAGCGAACCCCTGTCCCCCGCTGATCGTCGGCGTAGGGATCGGCGGCAGCGCAGAACAGGCGATGCTCCTGGCCAAGTACGCGCTCCTCAGGCCGGTAGGACAGCCTCACGCCGATCTAGAGGTCGCCTCCCTGGAGCGTGAGATCCTGGAACGGGTGAACGCCCTGGGTATCGGCCCGCAGGGACTGGGGGGGCACACAACGGCGCTGTCGGTCCACGTTGAGCCATACCCTTGCCATATTGCCAGTCTGCCCGTGGGGGTCAACCTGCAGTGCCACTCTGCACGGCACCAAAAAGTCACCCTATGAGCCCGCACGCGATCCGCCTGACCTCCCCCCTATCCGATAACTGCGTGGCGCAGTTGCGCGCAGGCGCAGAGGTCCGCATTACGGGGACACTCTATGTCGCCCGGGACGCGGCGCACGAGCGGCTGGTCGCCGCTCTGGATGCCGGACAACCTATCCCCTTTGACCCGGTCGGGCAGATGATCTACTACATGGGTCCATCGCCACCTCGCCCTGGATACCCTATCGGCTCAGCGGGTCCCACCACCAGCTATCGAATGGACCCATACACCGAGACCCTGCTTCGTGCCGGGATCAAGGGATTGATCGGCAAGGGAGAGCGCGGAGAAGACGTCAAGCGCGCGCTCCAAGCACACCGGGCCGTCTACCTGATCGCCGTCGGCGGGGCTGGCGCGCTCATCGCTCAAAGCATCCGGCAAGCCGAGGTGATCGCCTATCCAGAACTCGGCCCCGAAGCCATCCGACGGCTGCAGGTGACTGACTTTCCGGCTATTGTCGGGTGCGATATCTATGGAACCGACATCTACCAAATCGGCCGGACGCCATACCGGCAGGTCGATCTGGTCAAAGGCAGGAGGAAACTATGCTAGTCTATGAAAGAATGACTCACCATCCGATCACCGTTCCCCCAGACATGCCGATCTCCGAAGCGCTCAAGCTGATGCGAGAGCAAAAGGTGCGCCGCTTTCCGGTCATCGATCGGAAGACGAAAAAGCTCATCGGCATTGTCACCGAGAAAGAGCTGCTGTATGCCTCGCCTTCTCCAGCTACCGCCCTCAGCATGCACGAGATCAACTACTTGCTGTCCAGGATCACCGTCGAGAGAGTGATGACGAGCGAGGTGATCACCATCTCTGAGGACACGCCGATCGAAGAAGCAGCCCTTCTGATGGTCGATCACAGCATCGGCGGGCTGCCCGTGATGCGCGGCCCCACACTGGTGGGCATCATCACCGAGACGGACCTGTTCAAGACGTTCCTCGAGCTGTTCGCCGCACGCGAAGAAGGTGTGCGCCTGACCCTCCTGGTGCCGGAACAAAGGGGAGAGTTGGCTGCCATCACACAAGCGATCAGCGAGCTGGGGGGGAACATCATTACCCTGGGCACCTTCCAGGGAGAAGACATGAGCAACCGCTTGCTGACACTCAAAGTCGATGGCGTACCGCTAGAGGAACTGGTCGGCAAGATGCAGGAGCTCGCGGTCAAGGTGATCGACGTGCGCAACTGACCGCGTGTGAGATAGATCGGACCCCACTCACGTCTACGCGACGCAAAGCGAAGGTGGAGGACAGGCATGGCATACCTATTCCCTGGAACCGAATGGATCAAAGAACTCAGCTCTCAGCTCAACGCCAGCGAGTCCTACGCGCGGTCGGCCAAGGACTGGGAAGGAGATTTCATCTTTGTCGTGGAGCCTGATCAGGCGTACGCTGACACAGCATACCTGTACCTCAGCCTATATCACGGCAAGAGCCCTGACGCGGCCCAGATCGGCAGCGAAGACGAGCGGGAGGTCGAGTTCGTCATCCATGCTCCCTTTAGCACGTGGAGGCGGGTCATCGAGGGCGAGTTGGAGCCGATCCAGGGCATGCTGATGCGCAGGCTCAAGCTCAAGGGCAACATACAAAAGATCATGCGCTACCCGAGGGCGGCCAAAGAGATGATCTCTTGCTGCGCTCGGGTACCCACCCTGTGGCCCGGCGAGAGTGCGTGACCATTGCCGCGTGCCTGATGGCGGGTCTGCCAGGGGCAGCGTGACCGAGGAGGCAATCGATGTGGCGTTTCAGCTCGCCTCAGATCACCTTTGGCGAAGGGGCGTTGGATGCGCTCGATGAGATAGAGGGCCATCGCGCACTCATCGTCACTGATGCCCGGTTGGTCGAACTGGGATTGGTGGCTCAGGTGCGCGATCGCCTGGACAGAGCAGGCGTCGCCACATACGTGTTTGACGCGGTACAGCCCGATCCCAGCGTGCAGACCGTACGACAGGGGACAGCGGTCGCGCTCGAGGTAGAGCCCGACTGGATCGTCGGCCTTGGCGGCGGTTCGCCTATGGATGCTGCCAAGGCCATCTGGGTGCTGTACGAGCGGCCCGACCTGGAAGCGGCAGACATCAACCCCTTCATCCGGCTGGGACTGCGCCGCAAAGCACGCCTGATCACCATCCCCACGACCAGCGGCACGGGCGCAGAGGTGACCTGGGCCATCGTCCTCACCGATACAGAAGAGCAGCGCAAGATGGGGCTGGGCAACCGGGAAAACATCGCCGACATGGCCATCGTTGACCCGGCGATGGCGGCAGGGATGCCCCCTTCACTGACCGCCGACACCGGCCTGGACGCCTTGACGCACGCGGTGGAGGGCTACACGTGCACCTGGTGCACGGATCTGACCGACGGGCTGTGCGTCAAGGCAGCGCGCCTGGTCTTCCAGTACCTGCCTCGTGCGGTGGCCGCCGCTCACTCGGCAGGCTCCTCCCCTGCGGCTGATATGGAGGCCCGCGAGAGGATGCACAACGCCGCGACGTGTGCCGGCCTGGGGTTCGGCAACGCGATGGCCTCCATGGCCCACGCGATGGGGCACGCGCTGGGAGCGGTCTTTCACATCCCCCACGGGCGCGCCGTGTCCCTCTGCCTGCCCTACACGATCGAGTTCGCCTCCGCTCAGGTCCCAGCGCGGTTTGCTGCCCTTTCGGTGCTTGTCGGCTGCGCTGCAGAGGAGGACAGCGCGTCAGCGCGCGCGCTCGCTGCCGGCATCCGCGACCTGAGCCGGAATGTGGGCAACCCGACCTGCATCGCTCAACTTGACATTGAGCGCGATGCCTACCAGGCACAGGTAGAGAAGCTGGTGGACGACGCTCTCAACGATACGCAAATGCTCACCATTTGCCGGTCCCCCTCTTATGAAGAACTGCACCGGCTCTTCACGTACGTCTATGAGGGCCGGCCTGTAGACTTTTGACGCCCCACAACCTGCGAGGGGATAGGAGAGCGCGTCCCGTACGGTTCGCTGTTCCATCCCCTCGGACGATCCTCGGTGGGGCACAGGGGGATGGGCGAGCACCTTGGCTGGCGGCGATCCGGAGGGACGATGAACGGCTATCTGGGCAAGATACTCCGCGTTGACCTCGACGCAGGAACGCTGTGCGACGAGCCTCTGAACGAGATATACGCGCGCAAATTTGTCGGCGGCAGCGGCCTGGCGGCGCGTATGCTCTATGACGTGCTCTCGAACGCAGAGGTGGACATCGATCCCCTGGGACCAGACAATCCCCTGATTTGGATGACCGGCCCACTGGTTGGCACGGCCATGCCCTCAGCGGGACGCTGCAGCGTGTGCGCCCTCTCGCCACTCACCGGTATCTGGGGTGAGTCCAACACCGGGGGATTCATCGGTCCCGAACTGCGCTTCGCCGGCTACGATGGACTCCTGATCACCGGCCGCGCCGGCCGGCCGACGTGGCTCTCTATTGTGGAGGGCCGTGCCCGCCTGCACGATGCCGCGGACCTGTGGGGCTGCGACGCGTACGAGACACAGGGGCGAGTGCGCGCCCGGATGGCGACATCAAAGGCGCGGGTGGCCTGCATCGGAGCGGCGGGAGAGAACCAGGTCAAGATGGCGGCGGTGATCAACGATCGCGGGCGCGCCGCCGGGCGGACGGGCATGGGCACCGTGATGGGCTCCAAGAACCTGAAAGCCATTGGCGTGCACGGCTCTGCCCGGGTTCCGCTGGCCGATCCCGAAGGACTGGAGCGCGCTGCGCGCGAGATCATCGCCGGGCTGGACGGCGATCTGGCGACGATGTCCCTGCAATTGGCGGGCACCGCCAGCGTAGTGGATATGGCGCTGATGTTCGGGAGCATGCCCATCCGCTACTACCAGCAGGGAGAGTGGGAAGAAGCCAGCAACCTCTCCGGTGTGCTCATGGCAGAGCACTTCCAGAACCGCCGTACCGCGTGCTATCGATGCCCCATCGCCTGCGGGCGGGAGACACGCGCCCCCTCTTACGGACAGGCCCGGGTGGATGGCCCTGAATACGAGACCCTGGGCGCGTTCGGCACGCTGCTCCTGGTGGACGACCTCGAAGCCGTCATCTATGCCGGTCACCTGTGCAACGTCCACGGGCTGGATACGATCAGCACGGGCTGCACGATCGCCCTGGCCTGCGAGATGTACGAACGGGAGATCCTCAGCGCGTCCGACACCGAGGGGATCGAGCTTCGCTATGGCGACGTGCACATGGTCCACCGCTTGATCGAGATGATCGCCCATCGCCAGGGGTTCGGTGACGTGCTGGCAGAGGGCAGCGCCGCACTGGCAGATCGATTCGGTGTGCCCGAGTTGGCCGTCACCGTCAACCGCCTGGAGGTGCCGATGCACGACCCGCGCGCCTTTGCTGGTATGGTCATTCCCTATGCGCTCTCTCCCCGTGGAGCGTGCCATATGCAGGGCGATATGTACGGTGTGGATATCGGCCTGAGCCCGACGGTCGAGCTGGGCATCGTGCCAGGAGATCGACTGGAGACAACGGAGGAAAAGGGCCGTATCGCGGCGCGTCACCAGGCTTGGCGAAGCCTCTACAACGCGCTCATCCTGTGCCAGTTCCAGAACCCGGGCGTCGAGCGGCTGCTCGCCGCGCTGAACGCGGTGACGGGCTGGGATGTGGGGGCAGATGACCTCTTGCCGCTGGGCAAGCGTATCGTCACTTTGAAGCGGCTGCTCAACATGCGCATCGGCCTTACCCGCGCTGACGACCGTCTGCCCGAACTGCTCCTCCGGCCGCTGAAAGACGGCGGCACCGAGGGGCGCGTTCCCGACGTGGAGGCCCTCCTGTCCGGCGCCTACGCCGAGCACGGTTGGCATCCAGAAACGGGGAGTCCCTTGCCTGAGACCACCTCGGACCTTGGGCTGTGACGGGCAGAGGCCGGAACTAGAGTAACACATCCGCCGTGCCTTCAGCAGGTCCTCGTGATTCCTCAGAGCGCTCTCATTTCACACGAACGGTGCTTTGTGTTATAATCAGGCCTTGATCGAGCCTGGCTTTGGAGGAAGAGATGTACTATCTTGTGTTCGGCCTCATCTGCGCGGTCATAGGAAGCATCTTTTACTTGTTCTTCCGCGTGACGCTGGGATGGGACTTTTACCCTGCCTGGATGGCAACCATGACTCCCGTCCTCTTTATCACCTACGGAATCGACAAGTATCTATCCAGGGTGGGCCGCTTCCGCGTGCCAGAGCTGCTCCTGCACATCTTGGCCGTTCTGGGCGGGTTTCCGGGTGGATGGCTGGGCATGCAGGTCTTTCACCACAAGACAAAACACCCCGAGTTTCGCTTTGTCTTTGGACTTGGCGCGGTTATGCACGCTGCCCTGATCTACTGGCAGTACGCTCGCAGGTAGAACGGGTCGATCGGCACACCATCACCGGAGGAGCACAAGTGAACGCAACGAACCGAACCGATCCCAAGTGGCTTGAGGAGGGCACAGATCTGTCCCTCGACTTTGGCAAGCTCAGAAAAGTGGCCCAGTCCTCAGAATCTGTGCTTCCCGTAGTCGTTCAGGATGCCGACAGCCAGCAGGTGCTCCTCTTGGGGTATGCGAATCGTGCCGCGCTGCAGCACACGATCGATCACCAGGTCGCTACGTTCTGGAGCACCTCAAGGAACGATCTGTGGATCAAGGGAGCGACGTCCGGCGATTACCTCCAGATCGTAGAGATACGCGTGAACTGCGAGCAGAACTCGCTGCTGTACCTCGTCAAGCCGCTGGGCAGAGGCGCGTGCCATACCAGGGACGCAACGGGAAAACCGCGAAGGTGCTGTTACTATCGCAAGATCAGAGCTGGACAGCTCGAGTTTGTGAACGACAACGATCAAGAGAAAAGGATATCCCCCGCATGAACGTGTTAAAGCTGGGTTTGCCCAAAGGGAGCCTTCAGGAATCTACCCTCAAACTGTTTGCCAAGGCTGGATACCAGATCACCGTGACCAGCCGCTCCTACGTCCCTCGCATTGACGACCCCGAGATCGAGTGTCTGTTGTTCCGCGCTCAGGAGATAGCACGCTATGTGGAACGCGGCGTGCTGGACGTCGGGCTGACGGGCAAGGACTGGATCACCGAGACAAACGCGGACGTCATCGAGGTCGAGGATCTCGTATACAGCAAGAACACCTCCCAGTTGTATCGTTGGGTCGTAGCCGTGCCCAACGATTCGGACATCCACAGCGTGAAGGACCTGGAGGGCAAGCGCATCGCCACCGAACTGGTGGAGGCAACCAGGCGGTACCTGCAGCGGCACGGCGTGACGGCCGAAGTAGAGTATTCGTGGGGCGCTACCGAGATCAAAGTACCTCACCTGGTCGACGCGATCGTCGAAGGTACGGAGACAGGGTCCTCTCTCCGGGCGCACAACCTGCGCATCGTAGACACGGTCGTGGAATCGAACACCAAGCTGATCGCCAATCACGGGGCGTGGGAGGATGACTGGAAACGCCAGAAAATCGAGGTGCTGGCGATGCTCCTGAAAGGAGCCTTGGAGGCCGAGGGTACGGTTGGCCTCAAGATGAACGTACCCAAAGACAAGCTCGATCAGGTCACAAGCCAGCTCCCGGCCCTGCACACACCGACCATTTCCAACCAGATCGATCAAGACTGGGTGGCGATCGAAGTGATCACCGATGAACGGACCGTCCGCGACATCATCCCCAGGCTCAAGCAGGCAGGAGCCGAGGGGATCATCGAGTATCCGTTGAACAAGGTGATCTACTAGCCAACCTCGCCCCTTGTTCAGCACCGAAGGTGCCAGGCACTTGCGGAACACCAAAGTGCCTGGCACCTCAACCGCGCAAAGGAGGGATCATGCCAGCGAGTGTCCTCGAATGGGGCGTCCGTCTGATCTTGGCCCTGCAAGGATGGGGAAAGTGGCTTGTCGGTCCAATGAACGTGATCACGTTCACAGGCAGCACAGAGTTCTACCTGCTGATCATGCCCGCTCTGTACTGGTGCTGGAACAGCCGGTTGGGACTCAGAACGGGCGTTGGCCTGCTTCTGAGTGCGTCCTTGAACAGCATCCTGAAGCTTGCCTTGCACGATCCGCGCCCGTATTGGTTCGACCCGCGCGTGCAGCTCCTCACCGGGGCAGAGACCTCTTTTGGACTCCCTTCCGGCCATTCTCAGACAGCGGCGATGGTGTGGGGCATAGCGGGTGCCTACTTGAGGCGAGGGTGGGGATGGGCGCTTGTCGCCGTCGCGATCGCGCTGGTCGGCTTTTCACGGGCCTTCCTGGGAGTCCACTTTCCCACCGATGTATTCCTGGGTTGGGCGATCGGGCTCCTGGCCCTGGTGCTTTTCCTCCAGTTGGAGACCCCGGTGACAAAGTGGATGAAAGCGCGAAGCCCGGTGCAGCAGATTGTCCTCCTGTTTGTCCTTTCGTTGATCATCGTCCTCGCTGGCGCGCTGGCCAGCCGCAGCGTCAGCGCGACCTGGCAGCTACCCAGCGCGTGGGCGCGCAACGCTAACGCACAAGCCCCTCACGAACCCTTCAACCCCCTGTCCATCGACGGGTTGGTGTTGGGCGCTGGCGCGTTCTACGGTCTCACCGCGGGGGCAGTGTGGATGGTGAGTACCGGCCGGTCGTTTGACCCGGGAGGTCCCTGGCTCAAGCGCCTGGGCCGCTATCTGGTCGGCGTCGTGGGGGTCCTCATTCTCTGGCAGGGGCTGGGGGCCTTTTTTTCCCTCCTGGTCGAGGACGAGACCGCGCTGGGCTATGCCCTGCGCTTCGTCCGCTACGCCCTGATCGGCGCCTGGGTCTCGGCAGGAGGGCCGCTGGCATTTGTCCGGCTGGGCCTGGCCCAAGCAGAAAGCGATCGGGATCAGGGCTGACGCTCCATAGGTTAAGCACGCCGGAAACGAGACGAACAGGGTACCTGTAGGCGGGGTGGGCCATAAAGGAGAAAGCAAGCGATGAAGAAAAAGATCGTACTGATCGGTGCAGGCAGCGCACAGTTCGGGTTTGGGACGCTCGGGGACATCTTTCAGAGCGAGGTCCTGGAAGGCAGCGAGATCGTCCTGCATGACATCAACGCCGAAAGCCTGAATAAGGTGGAACGCGTCGCCCAGCAGTACATCCGCGATCACAACCTGCCCTTTGTGCTTTCCGCCACCACCTCGCGACCGCAAGCCCTGGGTGGTGCAGACTACTGCGTGATCTCGATCGAGGTTGGGAGCCGGTTTGACCTCTGGGACCAGGATTGGAAGATACCGCTGCAGTACGGCATTCGCCAGGTATACGGCGAGAATGGCGGACCAGGGGGGTTGTTCCACTCGCTGCGCATCATTCCCCCGATCCTCGAGATCTGTGGGGACATCCAGGCTATTTGCCCCAACGCGGTCGTGTTCAACTTTAGCAACCCGATGAGCCGCATCTGCACGACCGTACACCGCAAGTACCCGGACCTCAGGCTGATCGGACTCTGCCACGAGATCGGCTCGCTGCCGCGCCACTTGCCCCGCATCCTGGGAACGCCCTTTTCCAACCTGTCGATCGTGGCCGGCGGCCTCAACCACTTTAGCGTGCTGCTCAAAGCGACCTACAGAGACACGGGCAAGGACGCGTACCCGGACATTCGGGCCAAGGCGCCGGCCTACTTTGCCGAACTGCCCAGCCTGAGGCAGATGGTAAAGATGAGAGAATCGCGGGAAGGTACCGCACCAGACGAAGAGCAGATGGTTCGCGACGCAGCCTCTGCCCGGAGCGAGGCCGGGACGCAGGGCGAAGTGCAGCAGTGGGCCGAGAGGGGACTCTTCCAGCTCATTTTGGAGCGATTTGGCCTCCTGCCGATCACGACCGACAGCCACTTTGGCGAATACGTCCAGTGGGCCTACGAAGTCGTAGAGCACCAGGGCATCCTGGACTTTTACGAGTTCTACAGAAAGTGGATGCTGATGCAAAAGCCAGAGCTGCGGGGGGGCTCCACCTCGGAGCGCGTTGTGCCCATCATCGAGGGCATTCTCACCGACTCGCACCAAGAGGAGATGGCCGTGAACCTTCCGAACGCGGGCCTGATCGATAACCTGCCCGAGTTCATCGTCGTCGAGGTGCCGGCGACGGTAGACAAGGAGGGCGTGCATGGCACGCCGCTCGGCCGGCTGCCGGCGGGCTTTGCAGGGCTGCTGTACAACCAGGTCGCAGTCCACGATCTGACCGCAGAAGCCGTGCTCACCGGGTCCCGCGAGATCGCCCTGCAGGCCCTGCTCGTCGACCCGATCGTCGACAGCGTGAGAGCCGCCGAAGGGGCGCTCAACTCGATCCTGGAGCTCCAAAAGCCGTACCTGGACTACCTCAAGTGACCCAACCTGCAAGGTGCCAGGCACTTGCGGAAAGTGCCTGGCACCTCTAGGTAGGTCATTCCTCGGCAGCGTGCTCGGAGGGCTTTATCACCTCGTTCAGGACCGTTGTGGCATAGCATCCTGGAGGCAGGGAGAAGGACAGGAGCAAACCCTCGTCGTATTCGATCTTGACCTCACGGAGAGGAAAACGGAGCGGGCGGCGCGCCCCTTTGAACTTGAGCCCTCGAAGGCGAAAGTCTTCGAGGGTGAGCCCTTCCTCTTCCAGCATCTCCCTTTCTGCCTCGCCCGGTGCGTCCTGGGCCATGGTCAGCTTGTACCCGTAGAGCGGTCCCGAAGGGCTGATCTCGAGCCGGTCCGCTCTCGGCTGTTCCTGCTCTGCGTCCTGAACGACAAAGACCGCCCCCCTGCCGTGAATCCAGGCCAGGTCCCCTTTCTGCAATCGGTCGATCGACGCGATGCGCTGTGCGAGCAACTGATTGAACAGGGCAGACTGGTAGGCAGACACGAAGAACTTGAGCATCTTGTTGGGGATGCTGCGCACTGCGCGCGTCCACTCCCCTGGATGGTCGAGCAAAACCCGCACCACCCGCCGCTCATCCTCCATCCCGCGCGGCCAGGCATCCAGGGACGAGGCCAGGTTCCCCTCCTCAACCCACTGCCGTGCCCGCCTGGCCTGAGGCGCTTCAGCGGGATGCGGCATACCCACAAACCGGCGCACAAAGGCCTCGGCGTCCTGGCGCACCAGCTCGCGCCCGAGCAAATGCGTATCGCCGCGTATGCCAAATCGCTGCTCGCCAAAGTAATTGGGCACGCCGCGGCGAGCCAGGATATCCAGGATCTGGGTCGCCACCGGTACTGCATCTTTCGGCACATCGCGCACGCGGATCGTGAACCGGTTGCCGCGCAAATGCCCCATCTTGAGCTTGTTCGTGTGGCGGTCCACCGACAGCACGCGGATACCTGCGAGATCGAGCGCTTCCACCTGTGACGGATCCACCCCCTCGATCGAGATCGTCTGCACCGTGACCGCGCGCGCATCCTTCAGGCCCGCGTACCCTACCGCACGCGGATCGATCCCCAGCGCACCGGCGATCCGCCTGACCGCCTGGAACGTCGAGATCCCTGTCTTTTCGATGGACACATATACGTGCTCCCCTTGCCCGCTGGGCACATACAGGGGGATCTCTTGCACGCAGAAATCGTCGTTCCGGACCTTGATCCGTCCGCCAATGCCATGCAGGTCGGGTGTGAGATACGGGTTCAGCATTCCCCTCCTACGCCTTCCATCGAGCCTCAGTTTTGCTCACGGAATACTCCTTTGCTGTGATAGCGACTGATCACGCTGCGCAAGGGCTTGCCGTACTGCGGCACTTGGGCCAGCCCCCACTTGTGAGCCAGGTACTTGACCAGGGTCCACAACGTGCCCAGGCCGTACACGACGCTGCGACGAAAGTTGACCGATGACGCTTCCTCAAAGTAGCGGGTGGGCACACCGATTTCGCCGATGCGGAAGCCAAAAGCGACCGCCTGGGCGATCACCTGGCTGTCAAACAAAAAGTCGTCTGAGTTGAGCAAGAATGGGATCGTCTCTAGCAGCTCGCGCCGGTAAGCGCGGAACCCGGTATGTGCCTCGGAAAGATGCAGGCCCAGCACCAGGTTCTCGCAGACGGTGAGAAACTGGTTGGCGATGATCTTGTAGATCGGCATACCACCGGCACGCACCTGCCCGCCCAGGAAACGCGAGCCCATCATCATGTCAGCTGTGCCGTCCACAATCGGCGCGATCAGCTCGGGCACAAGCGTCGAATCGTATTGGTAGTCGGGGTGAAGCATCACGATGATGTCTGCGCCTTCCGCGAGTGCCTCCAGGTAACACGTTTTCTGGTTGCCCCCATAACCCTTGTTCTGCACGTGTACGATGGTCTTGAGCCCAAGCCGCTGCGCGATCTCGACTGTCTCGTCCTGACTCACGTCATCCACGAGGATGATCTTGCCGACCACGCCCTCCGGTAGATCCCGGTAGGTGCGCTCCAATGTCTTGGCTGCGTTGTACGCTGGCATCACCACGATGACACTCTGATCCATCGCCATTTCCTCCCGCTTCGCCTGACTTGTTGAAGGGACTTTTCCCCTATATTCATTTTATCATAGGTCATATGATCTGCAAAGAAGGACCTTGACAGGGGCATCCGTCCGGTATAGAATCGTATTATGGGGTCATTCAGGATCCACTATCCAGTTCTGATTCGCTGACGGGGCTGGGATTCTCGGCCCCGCTCAGCACATCCAGGTACCTAGCAGCATCACACCTCTGTCGAGCGTGTACAAGAAGGGAGCATCGCATGAAACGCCAAGTGATCGCCACCAAAGACGCCCCAGCCGCTGTCGGTCCCTACTCCCAGGCAATTCGGTGTGGAGACCTGATCTACACAGCGGGCCAAATCGGCATCGCCCCGCAGACAGGCAAGCTGGTCGAAGGAGGGATCGAGGCGCAGGCACGCCAGGTACTGACCAACTTGAGTGCAATCTTGGGGGCCGCCGGGAGCTCGATGAGCAGCGTGATCAAGACGACCGTCTTTTTGCACGACATCAAGGACTTTGCCGCCATGAACCAGGTGTATGCGCAGTTCTTCCCCGACGCTCCGCCCGCTCGCTCTGCCATGCAGGTAGCCGCATTGCCCCTGGGCAGCCATGTGATGATCGAAGTCGTGGCCACCCCAACGTGATATCTCGCCAGTTCGACATTCCCAAACTGGTCACGGCCATCGTTCTCCTTTCAGTGTTCACTATGGCCGTGCGGGTGCCGAACAGCCTCGACATGTGGTGGCACCTACAGTGCGGCAAGGTGCAGTGGCACACACAAGCTGTGCTCAAGTCTGACGTGTTCTCGCACACGGCAGCAGGCACCCCTTGGGTAAACCAGAGCTGGCTGCCCCAACTTGTGATGTACGGCCTATACACGATAGGCGGGCTTCCGGCGCTGGCCCTGGCTGTGGCGGTGCTGGTGGCCGCGACCTTTGCCTTTGTGCTCAGCTCGGGGCACAGCGAAGGCCGGTACGGGCTTTTCTGGCGGGCGTTCATCGTTCTCTGGGCAGCGATCTCTACGGGACGGGTCTGGGCAGTACGTCCCCATCTCGTGACCTTTTTGATGGCTGCGGTGTGGTCCCACGTACTCGACCGGAGCAGGCATGGCCAGACAGCCGGCAGGGCCCGCGTCCTGTGGTACCTGCCGGTGCTGATGCTCGCTTGGGCCAACAGCCACGGCGGATTCATCATCGGTTTCGTCTTGCTCGGAGCGGAGATCGCAGGCGTGCTGGTGGACGCCCTGTGGCATCGCCGATTCGAGGGGCTGTGGACGAACGTTCGCCCCCTGCTGGTCGTGACAGGCCTGTCCGCGCTCGCGGCACTGCTCAACCCGCAGGGCATCCGCCTGCTGGTCTTTCCACTCCAGACACTGGGCAGCGCAGCCCAGCAGAACATGATCGCCGAATGGGCCTCACCCGACTTTCATGCCACCGACATGCTGCCCTTTCTCGGCTTGCTTCTGGCCACGTGGAGTGCGCTGGCATGGAGCAAAGAGCCCGTCCAGGGTATCGAGTGGTGTCGTCTCCTGATATTCACCGCTATGGCACTGCGGTCCGGGCGCTACATCGGGCTCTGCGCAGTGATCATCGCTCCTATCCTGGTTCGCCACGGTGGGCTTGCCCTTGCTCGCCTGGGGGCAAACTGGGGACGGCATCCGTCCGCAGGCACCCGCACCCGAGGTTTGCCCATCCTGAACGGGGTGCTGCTGTTCCTGCTTTTCATTGCCGCGGGCGTCAAGATCAGCCTGCCCCTCTCCGCGGAGACCCTTGCCCGCGTACAGAGCCAGATCTTTCCTGTCCGGGCGGTAGAGGTTCTCCGCACCCAGCCAGAGCCCCTTACCTTGTTCAACGAGTATGGCTGGGGAGGATACCTCATCTGGCAGCTCTACCCAGACATACCGGTATTCATCGACGGTCGCGCCGACCCCTATGGAGACGAGCTCATCGCCGCCTATCACCAGGTCATCTCGGCACGTCCAGGCTGGGCGGCAATACTGGAGACTTATCACGTGCAAGGCGCCCTGATCGCCCCATACAGCGCACTGGCCTCGGCCATGGAAGAGAGCGACGAGTGGACACAGACGTATGGGGACAGCACCGCGACCCTCTTTGTGCTCACGACCAAGACACCGTAAGCCCGAACCTGACACGCGTGTCCAGCAGCAGAGGGCACGCCCGGCAGGTCGAGATACGGCTGTTGCATTGTCTCTTGACTTGACTGAGGAGTGCCGCATCCCCCGATGCGGCACGGTGCGCCAGTAAGCCGGGCGCATCGGGGGATGCGCCCTCCTCGGACTTTGCAACAGCCGTACAGGTCGAGAGCACAAAGGTAGACAAGATATCTATGTGATGGTATAATCATAGTATCTGGCAAGGCACTCGCTCAAAGGAACAGTCCGCACAATGATCCGAGCCACCTGCTCGCAGTTCCCAGAGACGCGCAGCGGTTCGACTCTGATCCG
>JADHXD010000194.1 GCA_016783145.1 Anaerolineae bacterium | reverse complement strand
GTATATCAAGCGTGCCCGGTCGAAAGGGGAGGAGTGAACATAGGGGCAGGCGGTGGATAGTGTGGACAGCCACAAAAAGCGTGCCTGCCCACACTATCCACCGCTCTACGACGACGGCGACGATGCCCCCCTCTTGTGGGTGGGGGCTCTGGGCACACTTCCAGAAGAGGATCACAATAAACACAGCCTCAAGTGGTACAACTTTTTGGGGGAACTTCCGACCGGCATCAATGGTAAAGTATACTTCCAATCCCTGGCGTCTCCACGTCTGAACGGTCCGGACCATATGTACAGTGGCGGGTTGCCAATAGTAGATCCCACTCAACCACTCATAGTTCGCAGCATCAGATGTCATAGCAACGCAGTGCATAGCTACAGCTTCTCTCTCGATGATCTTTCCGAACGAAGAAAAGTCTCTGCAGAGCAATGCCTGTCGCAAGTCATGCAGTGTTCTTGGCACAGCGGCAAGCCGAGCGTGATAGAACGGACTGGTCTCAGCATATTGGTGTCCTTTTGACGAAGAAATGGGTTTCTCACCCTCATCGACTATGACTGTAAAGATCCTGATATCCCAATGATCTGGCGGAGCAACCTGACGTGCATACGAATCGCCATCATTCGTGCCAGCTACCCACTCTACAAATCCATCGGGTATAGAGCGGCAAGCTGATCCGGAACCTTTTCTGGCCAAAATCGACAGCTGTCTTTCATCCAAATCCAGACCAGCCGCCTTGCTTGCAGCGAGGGATAACGCCGCAAAGCCAGATGCCGAAGAGGCAATGCCGGCTGAAGCCGGAAAGTCGTTCCATGACTCAACCGATGCATTCTCATTTATGCCGGCAAGCTGCCTTATCCGATCAAGGTGATGTGAGACCCGCAGATCACGTGAAACGCGACCGTTGATCTTGACTACGTCAGAGTTGAGACTTTCCAAGAATGCGACGGAAGTCGTTGTTGTTGCACTGCTCAAGTTCACTGAAATAGAAGAATTCTGGGGAATGTTCAGATCAGCATTCGCCCTTCCCCAGTATTTGACAAAAGCCAGATTAGGATGCGCTGTCGCTGTTGCTTTTCGCTCCATACCAGATACTCTCCTACAATAAGGTCGTGTGTTCTCAATGATCCGGGGTAGGGGTGGTTCCTGGTTCCGCTGAACGCGGGATGGCTTGAGGTGAACCCCTGAGATTGGACAGTTTCTGAGCGATGTCCCTTTCGATGTCTGCGTATTGATCTCCAGACGGCACAGTCGGGACAAGCACCCGAAGTACTTTCTGTGTACCGATTTGACCTTGTCGGCACAGACGGCACTGACCTGGTATGGCAGCCGCTGGCCCCTGGAACTCGATCACTGGTATCTGAAACAGCCTTTGGGCCTGGGGGACTCTAGAATGCAAGCCTACGAAGCGATCGTGAAATGGTACGCCGTACTCCATCTGGTGTTGACCTTCCTCCAGTGGCGACTTTATGAGGCTTGGGCACAAGGACAGTCTCTGCGTTCGTTGGCCGATGTGATTCGTCAGCAGCGGATTGAACATGCTCAAGACACCCTCATTAGCGCCTGCCGAGAGGCTATCCAGATGGGAAGCATCGAGCCGGTTTTGCAGCGCTTTATCGCAAGATCTGCGCCTGTCTGACACGGCACATCTCTCGTGCACTAGCGTCGGCTTGCTTGAGGCCAAGACAGTACGCCTTGAGCCTGGCTTTGCTTTGCCTGCCGAATGCCTCACAGGGGACGGTTTTCTTTGTGATATGTCGATTAGAGCTTTGTCAAACACAGAATTTGCCAATGTCCAGATACAATAACAGGAAGTCTGCGTCAAGGGGCAGTGCCCCTGATCTGCTCGATCGCCCAGCGGCGACAGAAGCGAAGCTGCATGCCCAGGCCTTCTTTGACGTGCGGGTTCTCTGTATCCGGCAGGTCCTCCAGGCGCAGGCTGGCCATGAGGTCTATGCCCTGGCAGTAGGTGTTGCGAACGCTCTCGATCCACGCCTGGTCGTTGGCGCTCAGAGAGCATTGGCATCCTCCGCAGGTAGGACACTTGTACCAGTGGCAGACCTCACACACCTGCTTGAGCATCTCGGGCGACGGCTCGAACTCGGCGCCGCAGACAAAGCAGATGTGCGATTCATAGTGGTACAGGTCCTCGGGGTCCTCGATACAAGTCCTGCGGATGCAGCGGATCAGGACGTCGGCATTGCTCCCGACCACTATTTTCCCTCCGCGCGAGCGAACGGGCTATAGTTGACCTGGTAATCAAAGACTTCGCCCTCGTACTTTTTCATAGCACTGACGATCACATAGGTCAAAGGGGTAACCGTCGCCTCGTACAGCGTCTTGAACAGGGCCGCGGAATAGATCATTTGGCCGATGACCGTCCAGGGCACGACCAGGGCAAAGCCCAGGGTGGCAAAGACGGCCGTATCTACGGTCTCGCCCACCAGCGTCGAGCTGATCGTCCTCATCCACAGCCAGCGCCCCCGGGTCAGCACTTTCATCCTGGACATGACCAGGGCATTGGCGAACTGGCCGCACCACACACCGATCATCGAGGCCACCACGATGCGTGGCACCTGGGCCAACACGGCACCGAACATCTGGTCAAAGGCCGGGTCCACGGCCGGCAACTTGACAGCCACGGTGTACGACAGGGCCATCAAAGCGTTGGCCGCCAATCCGACCCAAAAGATCCGCCGCGCTCCGCCGTACCCATAGACCTCGGTGACCACGTCGCCCAGGATGTAGGCCACAGGGAACAAGAGGATCGCTGCCGTCCAGGTAAAGGGGCCAAAGGTGCACAGCTTGACGGCCACAGTGTTCGACAGCACCAGGACGACGGCAAAAGCGGTCATCACATAAGGGTAAAGGGTCTTTTTCATCTCTCACCACCAACTGCTAGCATCAGGTTTGAACAGCACTTTTTTGTCGCTTCTTGGCCCAGCGGTCGACCAGGAGGACGGGTCAGACCCACCTTGCGCAGCAAGCAACGGACAACTATGCTCTGCAAACGTGCCTAAAGGTGACACACGACACCAAGCCTGCATCAGCAGGGCGCGACGTCTGAGTGACCAGGAAACGGGACAACCAGGTGAGAGCAGTCGCTCAACCGAGTCAACACAGCCCCTCCCTCGTACAGTTGCAGTTCTGACAGGGAGGCAGCGCTCAGACGGAACTGCCAGCGCGCCTTGGGGACAAGTCCCAAGGCCAGACAGAGTACCACCTGGAGCGACCCGCCGTGGGCCACCAACACGACCGTTCGGCCCTCGTGGACACGGGCGATGTCGTCGAGTGCGACCCGCACGCGTGCACTCACCTGGCCGAGGCTTTCGCCTCGATGTGGAGCCGTATTCAACGGGTCAGCTTCCCAGGCAGCCAGGACTTCCGGGTAGCGCCGCTCGATCTCGCTGTAGGTCAACCCATCCCAGATGCCAAAGTCTATCTCGCGCAAGCGAGGCTCAGGCCGTACCGCCAGGCTGTGAGGCGCTGCAATGGCTGATGCCGTCTGCCACGCCCTCTGCAGGTCGCTGGCATAGATCGCGCCGATCTCCTCCCGTGCCAGGCGGCTTCTCAGCGCCAGTGCTTGCTGCATGCCCGTCTCGTCGAGAGGCACATCGCTCTGCCCTTGATAGCGACCTTTCCTATTCCACGCCGTCGTGCCGTGGCGCACCAAAAGCAGCCGGATCATCGCCTTGCCTGCTGACCCGCGGCTCTCAGAGGACAGCGCCGCAATTCCGGTTTCAAACCTGGGCCTGCGGCAACGCCTGCAGCAGGTTGGCCATCTCAATGGCGGCCACGGCCGCTTCAAAGCCCTTGTTTCCCGCCTTGGTTCCAGCTCGCTCGATGGCCTGCTCGATGGTATCGGTGGTGAGCACCCCGAAAATCGTCGGCACGTCCGTGCTCAGCCCCACGGCTGCGACCCCCTTGGCGGCTTCAGCGGCCACGTACTCAAAGTGAGGCGTAGCGCCCCGGATGACGGCACCCAGGCAGATGACTGCGTGGTATCGACCGCTCGCGGCCAGCCGCCTGGCCACGAGGGGAATTTCAAAAGAGCCGGGCACCCAGCTCACGTCCACGTCTTCCTCGGCCACCCCGTGGCGGCGCAGAGCATCCCGGGCACCCTCCAGCAGTTTCCCGGTGATGAACTCGTTGAAACGGGCGACGACCACGCCAAAGCGGAGCCCCTTTCCGATCAGTTGGCCTTCGAATGTCTGTCCCATGGTTTCTCCCTTCATATCTATCGATCGCTTTCGATCTGCAGCAGGTGTCCCAGTTTTTCCTGCTTGGTTCGCAGATAGTCGTAGTTCTCGTGGGTGGGAGGCACGATGAGGGGAATGCGCTCCACGACCCGCATCCCGTATCCCTCCAGACCGACCACCTTGCTCGGGTTGTTGGTCAGCAGTCGCAGCTCTCGCAGCCCCAGATCGACCAGGATCTGGGCGCCGATGCCATAGTCGCGCATGTCGGGAGGAAATCCCAGCCGCTCGTTGGCCTCGACAGTGTCCGCCCCCTGATCCTGCAAGCTATACGCCCTCAGCTTGTTGGGCAGGCCGATCCCGCGTCCCTCCTGACGCATGTACAGGACGACCCCTCGTCCCTCAGCGCCGATAAGCGCCAGCGCTCGTTCCAGTTGAGGGCCACAGTCGCAGCGCAGCGAGCCAAAGACGTCGCCGGTCAGACATTCAGAGTGAACGCGGACCAGCGCCGGGCGACCATCGGCCACGTCGCCCATCACCAGAGCCAGGTGATGTGTCCCGGTGATGATGTCCGCGTAGGCCAGGATGGTGAACTCGCCAAAGCGGGTGGGCAGGCTGGCCTGGGCTGCTCGTCGTATCAGGCTCTCGTGCCGTCGACGGTAGGCGATCAGGTCGGCGACGCTGATGATCCTCAGGTCATGGTCAGCAGCCAGGCTCTCCAGTTGCGGCAGACGGGCCATGCTGCCGTCTTCGTTCAAGATCTCACAGATCACACCCGCCGGGGACAGCCCGGCCAGCCGCGCCAGATCTACCGCTGCCTCGGTGTGACCAGCCCGCAGCAGCACCCCTCCCTCGCGAGCCCGGATAGGGAAAATGTGTCCCGGCATCGCAATATCTTCCGGCTCGGTGGCCGGATCGGCCAGCGCCCGCACGGTGACCGACCGGTCCGATGCCGAGATGCCGGTCGTGGTTCCGTGCCGTGCATCCACCGAGACGGTAAAGGCGGTCCCAAAACGCGAGGTGTTGCCATTGGGGGGCCCCATCATGGGGATGCGCAATGCGTCCAGGCGTTCGCCGGGCAGTGCGACGCAGATCAGCCCCCTCCCGTAGAGTGTCATAAAGTTGATCGCCTCAGGTGTGGCCTTCTCGGCCGCCAGCACCAGGTCCCCCTCGTTCTCGCGCTCCTCGTCATCTACTACGATGATCAGCCGTCCATCCCTTAAGTCCTCCAAGGCCTCCGCAATTGTCGCCATTGCCATCTGCATCTCCTTACTCTAGAAATCCATGCCGCGCCAGGAACTCGCGACCGATCGCTGGCTCCGTCTCCCTCTCCAGAAGAAACCGCTCGACATACTTGCCCAAAATGTCTGCCTCGAGGTTCACCGACGTCCCTACCCGATAGCCTCCGGCAACCGTGGAAGATAGGGTATACGGGATGAAGGAAACGGTGAAACCCGCCGCCAGACGATCCACCACCGTCAGGCTCATCCCATCTACGGCAATATACCCCTTGGGCACCACGTACCGCATCACCCCGGGCGGCGCGTCGAAAGTGACGACGACTGTCGCCCCCTCCTGCCGGAGAGACCGCACCGTTCCCGTGCCGTCTACGTGTCCCTGCAGGAAGTGTCCACCCATCCGCGCGCCCACTGCCAGAGCACGCTCCAGGTTGGCCGGGATGCCCGGCCGCAGGGCGCCCAGGTTTGTGCGTTTCAGCGTCTCAGGTGCCAGATCTACGGCAAAGTGCCCGGCAGCTGCCTCTGTCACCGTCAGACAGGCTCCGTTCACGCAGATGCTGTCGCCGATCCGCGTTCCTTCCAGTACCTTTTGGGCAGCCACTTCCAGCACTGCCGAGATACCCCTCCGTTCCAAACGGTGCACCTTGCCCATCTCTTCCACGATCCCGCTAAACATCTATTCTGCCTCCCGAGTCGGATACCCGCTGATCAGCACGTCGGCTCCCAACTGTTGAATCTGCACGCCTGTCAACCGCCACGCCTCGGCGATGCGGGCCGCACCTGGCCCGCCCACAGGCGTCGGAGCGTGCTGCCCGCCGATGATCATAGGTGCGACGAAGGCCAGCACTTTGTCTACCAGCCCGTGGGCAAAGAAACTGCCCAGGACCGTCCCACCGCCTTCCACCAGCAGGCTCGTGACCTCGCGCTCTCCCAACGCCGCCAGCAACGCCACCGGGCTGACGCGTTCCTCATCGGCCGGCAACACCAGCACGTCTGCTTTGTCCACCAACGCGCGACGGCGCTGGAGAGGCATCGCTTCCGTGGTCGCGATCACCGTCTGACCGGGCAGAGCCGGGTCGAGCACCCGAGCTGTGGTTGGAATGCGTCCCCGGCTGTCGAGGATCACGCGCAGTGGATGGCGCACCTCTGCCTGCTCGAGTCGCGTCGTGAGCCGCGGATCGTCGGCAATGACGGTGTTCACGCCCACCAGGATGGCATCTACCTGGTCGCGCAACCGATGGACGTACTGACGCGCTGACGGACCCGTGATCCAGCGCGCATCGCCGATGCGGGTCGCGGTCTTGCCGTCCAGGCTCATGGCGAACTTGGCGATGACAAAGGGGCGGCGCGTGGTGACCCAGTAGACAAAGACCTCGTTGAGGGCGCGGGCCTCGGCCTCCCGCTCGCCCACGACTGTGCGGATCCCGGCCGCTTCGAGTTGCGCCCGGCCACGCCCCGCAACGAGTGGATTGGGGTCCAGCATTGCGAGATGGACCTCAGCGACGCCAGCGGCGATGAGCGCCCGGGTGCAGGGCGGCGTGCGCCCATAGTGACAACACGGTTCCAGGTTGACGTACAGGATCGCGCCGCGAGCGCGCTCTCCAGCCTGCCGCAGGGCAAAGACTTCCGCGTGGGGCTCGCCCGCCCGGGGGTGAAAACCCTCGCCAACGATCTCACCGTCCTTGACCAGCACCGCCCCCACCATCGGATTGGGGCTGGTGCGCCCCCGGCCTCGTTCGGCCAGGCGCAAAGCGCGTTCCATAAAGTCTCGAGTCACCGTCTCACCGATTCACCATACAAAAATGCCCCGTGGGTGCGTACTCGGCCCCACGGGGCAAGGATGTGCTATGCAACAAGCGGTCCAGAGACCCTCGGGCCTTTGGACCGCTGCACCGTGCGCGTCGCACGATGCAGTTCCGTCGCTTACCCTTCTCCCATCCGGACTGTACCGTCGGCTCCGGAATCGACGATGGGTTCGCAGTTGAACCTGTCGCCTGCACCGGATCGGCCTTGCCGCTCGCGGGCTTGACGTGCAGCTCTGCACGTCCTACCGCCGGTCTGGAATTGGCTTGCGGTCGGCAAGCCTCACCATGCCCCGAAGGTGATTCACAGTATAATGCCGAATCGGGCTTCTGTCAAATCAGTCTGGGGCGCCTGGCATCTTTGCAGACATTTTGAAAGGGAGCCTCTTTCGAGCATCTCAGCCTCATTTTCTATCGGCCGAGTGCTCGGATCCGTGCTCCAAGGCACCGCTGCGGGCTGAAACAGAGCCCGCAGCGGCGATCGCAAAGAATCCAGAGCCCTGGACAGCCGATCTTGGGACCATTTCAAGGGTGTACGGTTGTTTTGTGGTCAACCTGCTGCCTGGCCTGCGTTCCAGGGCCCCAAACCAGTGCCAAACTGGGCCGCGATGGCAGGCTTTCAAAATGTCTGGGATCTTTGGCTTGCCTTTGCTCCCCAGCCGTGATACAATGCCCCTGTCCCCGTGCTGAAGATAGCCAGGAGGCTGTATGACGACAACTTGGAGGTTGTTGGATACCGATCCGCGCTCGGCAGCGGAAAACATGGCTTTGAATGAGGTCACACTTGCCGCACACAGCGAGGGTCGCGTGCCGGATACGCTGCGTTTCCTCCAATTCTCTCCGCGCTGCACGCTCGTCGGCTATCACCAGTCGGTGGAGCAAGAGATCCGGATCCCCTATTGCCAGGAGTACAGGATCGAGATCAATCGCCGATTGACCGGCGGCGGTGCGCTTTTCTGGGACGAGACTCAACTGGGCTGGGAGATATATGCCTCGCGGAGCGATACACGCTTTCCGCAACGCGCGGAAGAGCTGTACGAGCGGATCTGCCAGGCGGCGATCCGGGGCCTGGCCACGCTTGGCGTGCGTGCTGCCTTTCGCGCCAAGAACGACATCGAGGTCGACGGGCGCAAGATCTCGGGCACCGGCGGAACCAGCCTGAACGGGACATTTCTCTTTCAGGGCACGTTGCTGGTCGATTTTGATGTGGATACGATGCTCCGCGCGCTACGCATTCCCACGGAAAAGCTCAGGGACAAGACATGCGGTAGAAAGTCAAGTAGCACTTTGACATTTCCATAGATTCGAGTCCATCACCGGATCGGCGACAAGCAGTGTGAACAGATGCCAACAGGTTTTGCTTGCCTGCGGTTATGTTAAGTTCTGTCTTTGTG
>JADHXD010000193.1 GCA_016783145.1 Anaerolineae bacterium | reverse complement strand
TTGGCCTTGCGCAGGACGGATCCTGGGCATACCTGGTGTCCACGATCGCCACGCCCAATGAGCACGACGCGCTGCATCGGGGGTCTTTCTCCCCGTCGTCGATGCCTTTACCCCCCTGCCCGACAAGTTTGGCCTGATCAGAAGCTGGCCCAAGAGATCGGTATCACGTTCATTGGCTACCGGGAACTGCAGCGACTGCAGGCCCAGAACTGGGGCTTGAGCGATCGCTGAGGCGGGGCAGCCGGCTCACAGGCGCACGAGGTGGACTGGAGGTCTGGGACTGAGGAGGCACGAGATGGAAGGAACACCCTGATGACACGTAGAACCGTTCGCCAGGTCCAGGGCGAAGAGATGATGGAGGCGATGTACCCCCTGACCAGCTACTCGCTCCACTCATCGCCACCGCTGCCCGACAAAGAGGCGTGGAAGGAGGTGGTCGGGCAGCGCCAGGGAGTCACCTGCTTTGCAGCCTTTGAGGACGATGCCGCCAAAGCCGTTGCGGCGAGCACGGCCATGGCGCAGAACGTGCGCGGCGCGCTCTATGGTATGGGCGGCATTTGGGGCGTGGCGACCCACCCCGCGTCCAGGCGCAGGGGGCACTGCCGGGAGCTGATGGCGCACCTGCTGGCTGCAATGCACGCCTCCGGACAGCCGTTCTCGGGCCTCTACCCTTTCCGAGAGTCGTTCTACGAGCGGCTGGGGTACGTCACCTTGCCCCAGATCCGCAAGGCCGTGTTCGCGCCCTCGAGGTTGGCCCCCCTGCTTGAGAAGGATCTTGGCGGCGAGGTCGAGCTGGTGCCGATCGGCGAGGGGTACGATGCCTACCTCGACTATGTGCAGGAGATGCAGCGGCACACGCACGGCGTGGCCACCCTTCAGTTCGCGGCCAGGGCCAGTGCAGGGCGCAACCGCTCTTGGTTGGCCCTGGCCAAGGCGGGCGGAGAAACGGTCGGGCTGATGGCCTATGACCTCCAGGGAGAAAAGG
Source organism: Anaerolineae bacterium (assembly GCA_016783145.1). Classification (GTDB taxonomy): domain Bacteria; phylum Chloroflexota; class Anaerolineae; order JAFGEY01; family JAFGEY01; genus BS750m-G44. Next base: position 7,641 of record JADHXD010000193.1, on the reverse strand, counting down.
AAACCGAGTTCAACCTGCGGGCCCAGCGCTTCACCTACCGCACCAGCCAGGGCAGGTACCTGCTCTTGGGGTGGATCGCCCGGCACATCGACCAGGCCAACCGGGTTGAGCTGTGGCTGCCCCCCTTTGAGCTGCCCGAGACGTGGCTGGCGGATATGGACGTCAGCGTAGAGAGGGCATGCTTTACGCCCATGGGCCGCGTCGTCGACGTGGCGCAGATCGGCGGGATGCGCACCGGGCCGGGCTCCTTTTCCGCGCGCATTTCGGACCCGCTCTGCCCCTGGAACGAGCGGCCCTGGCGCTTTGAGACAGCAGGGGATGCTCTGCACGTCCATCCTGCAGGACAGGGTGACTGTGAGCTGAGCATCCAGGCCCTGACCGCGCTCGTCTATGGCACGCACGACCCCGGCGATTTCGCTTTCCGCGGCTGGGGCAGCCCATCAGCGGAGGCCCAGGCCACTATGCGGGCCATGTTCCCGCGCATGCTGCCCCACATGCACGAGATATTCTGAGTCCTTGCGCTCACACGCCTATCGGCAGCTCCACATTTGAGCGTGGTTGTCGTTGATGCGTCGTGCTGGTGAACGAAAGACATCGCTATGTCGGGCCGATTTCCATATCTATTACCAAGCGGCGGGTAAGAAAACCGCCCTCCGAGGTTACCACGGTTTAGTCTTACCCGCCTATCTCGTGCGCCCATATGCTCCGTTCACCAGCGACCCTCCCTCCAGCGTGATCATCCCCTGCCTTGCGGGGACCACACTCTTGGGGTCGTCACCTCATCCTTCACCTGTGATGTGGAGCCCGCTTGAGCTGTGACCCCCACAACCGCAACTGCGCCCGCATCGCAGTGCTAGACAGAGAGGAGGTGGGTATGAAAGGCAAACGGATCGGACGGATCGTATTCTGGGTAGGGGCCGTGTACCTCCTCGCCATGGGGTTCGTGGTCAGCTTTTCGGCCAAGGCCGCATACCGGGACCTGTCTTTTGAGCAGGTGAACCGCACGCCCTGGGCACATGGCGGCCCCCTGCTCGGGCTGTGGGCTTCTGCCGTCCCTATAGGCGCGATACTGGCCGGCGTGGGCGCCATGCTCTCGGTTTGCGCAAAACGATCTCGCATCTGGCTGTTCGGCCTGGGCGTGTTTGCCGTCCTGCTGGCGGACATCCTCGTCAAGTGGCGGGTTCTGCCCACCCTCGGGCACTTTCCCCCGCTGTTTGGGGTGGCCGGCGCGCTGATCTCGCTCTCCTTCCTGGCCATCCTCTGGCTGTGGGCGAGAAAGCGGGCCACGCTGGAAGGGCCGGCCCAGACAGCGGCTGACCTGCAACTGACCGGCTATGTGTTCCTGATGGTCGCCATGTGGACCCTGTGTGGGGATCTCTCGAGGCCCTATCAGAAAGCACTGTCAGAGCTGCCACCCTCGAGCCCCGTTTTCACCGTCGTGTATCTTGTGCTCGGGTGGCTGTCCCTCTTGGCCAGCCACTATGCATCTGCGCGAGCGACGCGCGAATAGCGTTGGGTTTCTCCGTTTCCCACTCAAGGAGGGCACCGTGGACAGAAAGCGTCGGGCATCAGCGATCTCGGGAGGAATCTTTCTCATCAGCCTGGGGATCCTGATCATCACCCGGTGGTGGTGGCCGGGGATCATGATCGCCATCGGGCTTGCCGGATGTGCAGAGCTGGTCTTTCGTGGCCAGATCGGGAGGGGGATCGGCACGCTGGCCTTTTTCTGCGCCATCCCGCTCGTCGTCTGGATCATCCAGGCGGCCAGCATCCCCTGATCCTGATCGGGATCGGGGTGATCGTCCTGGTCAAGGCATTCTACCTGCGCGGAGAGTGACCTCGGATTCTCGCGGCAGATCGGGTCCAGCACAAAGGGCACAAGGCGAAGCACTTCCGGGTGCTTCGCCCTCTGCGGGTGCCATCGAGACAGGCGAGTCCCACTGCCCGGGTCCCGGTTTCTGCTGCCACAGTCCTTGCCTGCGCGCCTACGTGAGCAGGTCCACGAACTCCTCTACACTCAAGGCCGCGTGCCGAATGATCGCCCTGTGGTCAGGCACCACGACCTGGGCAAAAGGCTCTTCGCGCCGGAGAACCATGTGGCTGCCCGTCTGGCGCTTGAGGTAGAAACCTGCCCTTTCAAGAGCCCGAACGCACTCACGTCCGGAAATGACGGGGAGTCGGCTCACACCACCACCGTCAGGAGCTCAAACCGATCCTCGGGTACCGGTAACCCATCCTCCTCAAGAGCGGCGATGTAGGCATCAATGGCCTCACGGATGTGACGGATGGCTTGTTCCCTGGTCTCTCCTTGGCTCACGCACCCCAGTAGCGTAGGGCACTCTGCCACCCAATAGCCATCTTCTCCGGGATAGACAATCACCTGTCGCATTGTTCGCCCTCCACGGCGTGCAAACGACGGTCTGCACGCAGAAATGCTGTATGCCCACATTCTACCACAGACTGGGGCAGCTAGCAATCTTCCGACCCCACTGGCGCGTGGCGGAACATGCCATGATGTGAGTTGACCAGGCCAAAGCCGCTTGTCTCGCGCGTCCGCCGCCACATCCGCCCTGCCGCCTGTCAGTCGAGACGTCGATGCGGACAGGATCGAGCGTATGTGACTGGAATTCTCACATAGACAGCGCGAGAGCCTCTTCCACCGCTTCAGGCAACTCGATGGACACGAAATAGGCCCTCGGGTAAAGATAATCCTCGCCAGACTCGTCAACTACACGAACGAGTGCGTGTCGAGCTGCAGAAGCATCAGCGATCACGCGGTAGATCTTGCGCAGCTCCAGCGACGCAGGATACCCCTCGTTCTTGATACAGACGACGAATCTTGTGTCCGGATTGCTTTGCCCCATCTCTATTCCCAGGCAATGCGCTCTGTTGACGAAACGCTCTCCTAGCAGTATACTTGATCGACTCCAAACTCGAGCGATGTGGAATGGACACCGTGACACCCACCAGCAACCGGCTCTACTTTCTTTGGGACTATGACCTCAGTGAGGCCGATGTCCACCGCATCGTACGCGAGGGCAGTCCGGTTGAGAAAGCCTGGGTCATCACCCGCATCCTGGAATACGCCAAGTGGGAGGATATCTGGCACTATCTGACCCTGGAGGACATCCGCCAGAACCTGAAGCAGCTTTCCTTCCGCCGGGCCGGAGACCGGGAGCTCTGGGCCTACGCCCTGGACAGGTGGACACTTGGTGGCAGTTAAAGAAGGGCCTGTATTGGATCGACTGCATCCACCAACCGCAGCCGATCCGTAGCGTCAGGATATCCTCGGTTCCGGCCCTACAGGCGCGTGAGGGGACATGCCATGATGTGAGTTGACCAGGCCAAAGCCGCCGACCTCCCGGATCCGCTCCCGCATCCGCCCTGCCGCCTGTCAGTCGAGACGCCGATGCGGACAGGATCGAGCGTATGTGACTGGAATCCTCACATAGCCAGCGCGAGAGCCTCTTCCACCGCTTCGGGCAACTCGATGGACACGAAATAGGCCCTCGGATATAGATAGTCTTCGCCAGACTCGTCAACTACACGAACGAGCGCGTGTCGAGCTGCAGAAGCATCAGCGATCACGCAGTAGATCTTGCGCAGCTCCAGCGACGCAGGATACCCCTCGTTCTTGATACAGACGACGAATCTTGTGTCCGGATTGCTTTGCTCCATCTCTATTCCCAGAAGATACGCTTGATCTTGAACTCTTTTCTGCCAATCCCGTGAGCTTCGTACCAGTGTACCTCGGCGGCGCACACCGTGCCATCAACGAGGCGTACGGTCGTCACTCCCTTCAGCTTCCTCCAGCGTCCGCGCCCATAGACCTTTTGCAGGCGCGAGATCTCTCGGATCGAGCTGCCGACCGCTACGACTTTGATATCGGTGATCTCACCAACGATCTCGAATCCCATTCGCCGTCACGCCTAACAGGGGCCAAAAGAGGCAAGGACTCCGAACGCAGCGCTGTACTCATATTCTATCACAAGTTGGGGCGGCGAGCAATCCCTACCTCGCCAGCCAGACAGCGCACTCCCTCACACTCCACCCGGCCCCACCGGCGCGTAGCGAAACATGCCATAGTGTGAGTTGAGCATGTTGAAATCGCCGGTCTCGCGGATCCGCCCCCACATGCGCCCCGCCATCTCGCGCAGGAGGCCGGCGTGCGCGGGATCTGAGGCCAGGTTGTGCATCTCGTACGGGTCGGCCTCCAGGTCGTACAGCTCGTCGAAATCGTAGCCGTTGAACACATACTTGTACTGCTGGACACAAAGGATACGGATTTTTCACCCTCAGCGCCAGGATTGTGCTCGGTCTCCCCACCGGATACAAGCGGTAACACGCTGCCTAGGTTCCGAGGCAACAGAAAGGGGCCAGCAGACGCGGACACACGCTGCCCGCAGACTGCCGACCCTTGGAGACGAGATGACGTTCGGTTCCTTTTTGCCAAAGGCACCGTTCTCTACGGAGACTTGCCCTGATCACCAGCGGCAAAAAGGCGTACCACCTGCGGGCTTATGCAGGCAGCGTTTCCAAAAACATCCAGCGCTCATAAGCAGCTTCCAGTGCTTTGCCGAGTTCGTCCAACCGCGCCTGGATGCGCGCTACATCGGCCCCGTTTTCCTGGTAAAGCTTGGGGGTTGATAACGCATCGTACAACTGCTGCTGCTCCTGCTCCAGCGCCTCGATCTGTCCCGGCAGCGCCGCAAGCTCGCCCCTTTCGGCAAAACTGATCTTGCGCGCCTGTGGTTGGCTGGAAACAGGCACGGCCGGCCTGGGTTTGGTCGCCGGTTCGACAGACGCGTCCTCCGGCTGCGGGCGCTGCCACAACCAGTCGTCATAGCCGCCGGCATATTCGCCCACCCGATCGCCCTCCTCCAGCGCCAATGTGCGGTTGACCACGTTATCAAGCAGCGCACGGTCGTGGCTGACCAGCAGCAGCGTTCCCCGGTAATCGATCAGCAGTCGTTCCAGCATTTCCAGCGTCTCCAGGTCGAGATCATTGGTCGGCTCGTCCATCACCAGCACGTTAAAGGGTCGCGCAAAAAGCCGGGCCAGCATCAGCCGGGTGCGCTCACCGCCAGACAGGGCCGCCACGCGGGTTTGCACGCGCTCTGGAGGAAACAGAAACTGGCCTAGATAACCGATCACGTGTTGTGCCTGCCCGTTGATCGTCAGAATGGGATTGCCGTCGTTGACGCTGTCCTGTACCGAAAGATCGGGAGCGAGCTGCTCGCGCAGTTGGTCGAAATAGGCAACCTGCAACTGCGTGCCGTGACGCACCGTCCCGCTCTGCGGTTCGAGATCGCCCAGCAGCAAGCGCAGCAGCGTCGTCTTGCCAGAGCCATTGAGGCCAATGATGCCCACCTTGTCGCCGCGTTCGATCGTGGTGGTCAGATCACGGACGACGGGTGCGTCCCCATAGCCAAAGGTCACACCCGTCGCCTCGATCACCAGCTTGCCTGTGCGACTGGCGTCTTGCACCCGCATCTGCACTGCGCCCTCGCGCACGCGTCGTGCAGCGCGGGCCTCGCGCATCTCGATCAAAGCCCGAACCTGCCCCATGTTGCGCGTGGTGCGTGCCTGTGTGCCCTGATGAAGCCAGGTTTCCTTCTGTGCCAGCGTCTTGTCATACTCTTTCCACTCGCGCAACTCGTGGGCCAATGCGTCGTGCTTGCGCAACACAAAGGTGTCATAGTCGCAATCCCAGTCATACAGTTTGCCCCGGTCGATCTCGATCACCCCCGTGGCGAGTTTGCGCACAAAGGTGCGGTCGTGGGTCACAAAGAGCAGCGCGTCGACCTGCCCCAAGAGATGCTCCTCCAACCATTCGATGGAGGGAATGTCGAGGTGGTTGGTCGGCTCATCGAGCAGCAGCAGGTCGGGCCGGCTGACCAAGGCGCGGGCAAGCAGCGCGCGGCGTTTTTGCCCACCGGAAAGGGTGCTAAGCTCGTTTTGTCCGTCGAGGTTGAGGTGGGTGAGCACGCGCTCAACCTCCTGGCTCAACTGCCACGCGTCTTGGAGGTCGAGTTGGCGATGCAGCCGATCCAGCTTTTCCAGTGCAGCATGGGTGGGATAGCGGGCCACGTCGGCGCTGGTGCGGCTGTATTCGGTCAGCAGATCGGCCCGCCGCCCCAGTCCAGCGATCACTAGGTCAAAGACGGATCCGGTCAGGTCTGCCGGTACGTTCTGCGCCAACCGCGCGATCTTTGTTCCCTGTTGGCGCATCACTGTGCCATCGTCGGGCCTGAGATCGCCGTCGATCAGCTGCATCAATGTTGACTTGCCCGCGCCGTTGCGTCCCAACAGGCAGACACGCTCGCCGCGTTCGATGTGGAATGTGACATTGTCGAAAAGCAGCGAGCCGCCAAAACTGTGGCTGACCTCGCGCACGCTGACCAGAGCCATTTGATCTCCCGACTTGTATCTGGCAGACAAAACCCCGCCAGAGTTGGCGGGGTTTGAACTTGACGATGGAATTTTACCACAGAGCTGCGAAAAAACCAAGCGGGCGATGTGTCACAAATGACGTCAGGCAAGTCGCGTTTCCTTCTCGAGTTGCTCCTCAGTCAGATCGAACGTGTTTACGCCATAGTCCGCCAACCTGGAAAGAAAGACCACCCGTGGTACCCCAGCCAGACGTGCTGCTGCACCGGATGAGAGACGCCCTAGCTCAAAGAACTTGACGGCAGCGGCCATACGCAGGGTTTGACCCACTTCCTCCAGGGGGATCTTGAGCGCCAGTAACGTCTCGGGCGAGACATCTAGGACGATTTGACTCACAATGATTCACTCCTGACCAAGTATCCTATCACACAGGCAGCGTCTCTTCTGACATCACCGATCTCCATCAGAAAAGCTGATGATTTGAGTATAGCACACCCGATAGCCAAGAGCAAGTGCCTTTGTGTCAGCTCGCCCCCGGCCCCGCCGGCGCTTTGCGGAACATCCCATATTGCCGGTCAATCTGATTGACCGGGACAGGCAAACAGAGTATACTTGGGATGTGAGGCACGGCCACTGTGACCACGTCGGGCGGCGAATCCGCACCATTCCACTACCCGACAGTATCTCTGTCCCTGACTACCTTGGGCGGCCTGGTCGGCCTGATGTCTCCAGTGGGAGGAGACGCATTGGCCGAGGCCGAAGCGCTCTATGACATAAAGAGGTGACACCATGACCGTCGCTCAAGCCGAACTCCAAACCTTGCCCCAGGGGATGCAAGCTCTACTGGACCGCGTACCCGCACGATATTTGCGCGATTTTGCCCTAGATCTGGCCTGGGCAGCTTTGGTTGCCCCTCGCCGTCCCGACGCGCTGTACCAGGTCCTGCACGAGTGGGAAATCACCCTGGAAGAGATCGATCTGGCGGGTGATGATCTCCCCGACATTCTGGAGGCGCGGAACGAAGCGCGGGCGGGTGTCGGCTTGACGCCTGAAGAGCTGCAAGCCTACCTGGACACTGACGACAGCCTATGACAGGACCTCGTCCTTTTACCATTCAGACGATCCATGCCCGTGTGGCTCGCTACCTCAAGCGCCAGGAAAAACGCATACAGCGTGAGTTCGGGGAGGCCTTGGAGCATATCTGTGCCGGTCCCTTCCCAGTAGACGACCCGGCGCACATTACCCACTTAA
>JADHXD010000192.1 GCA_016783145.1 Anaerolineae bacterium | reverse complement strand
CACAAAGACAGAACTTAACATAACCGCAGGCAAGCAAAACCTGTTGGCATCTGTTCACACTGCTTGTCGCCGATCCGGTGATGGACTCGAATCTATGGAAATGTCAAAGTGCTACTTGACTTTCTACCGCATGTCTTGTTCCGCCAGATCGCGATCGGACTGATCCGCTGGATCAGGCCCAGGAGCGCGCCCTGCGGACACAGATAGCGGCACCAGAAGCGTGGAATGAACGTTCCGCCCGCGATCACGCCCAGGGCCACGGCGTAAGCGGGCCATTGCTCGGCGAGGTTGAACTCGAACACCCAACTGAGGCTGAAAATCGTGCGGTAGGGATCGTAGCTGGAGAACCACAGCTTGGCGGTAAGGACGGCGATCACCGGAATGGCGATCAAGGTCACGAACCGCCCGTAGGTCAGGATCCTGTCCACCCGTGCTGGAACCTTGATCTCTGGCAGGCGCAGCTTGCGGCGTATCCAGGTCAGCAGGTCGTTCAGCGCGCCAAAGGGACAGATCCAGCCACAAAAGGACGCGCCAGCCAGGACGGCGCCGAGCAGCAGTCCCACACCCAGCACAAGGTTGGAGGGATGGGTCTTTTGCACAAAGGTGCCTGTCCGGACGAACGTCCACAGCGTCTCCACCGCACCAAAGGGGCAGTAGGCGTCGGTAGAGGGCAGATGCTCGATGCTCACGCTGTGCCGCACCGAGGATACGAGGATAAAGACGGCGAAAGACAGTTGCACAACGCGCCGGATCAGACCGGCTCTGCGGGGTTTAGTCACAATCGCTCTCCCAAGACTGGATCTCTGAGACTCGCTCTCCAAGGCCCCTCTCCACAGGTGGGGGTCGCTGGCGGAGGATCGGTCACGAACACACAATTGGGAATAGTATACACGCCGAATGTAGAGGGACTGTGAAAGACCTGTGTGAGGAATGAGAAGACTGCGCCATCCAGGGGACACCCGCCAAATGGCGGGTCGGTGAGCCTATCATTTGGCGCTGACCCGGGGGTGCCGCGGGTGGTAGAATACTCGGTGAAGGGAAGCAGGGAAAGCCCAGGCAGATCCTGCTACAAAGAGAGCGTCGGGCAGAATAGACCGACCAGGGAGGAGCGTACGATGAGAGCTGAACGAGTTCGCCGAGTGGCCACCATACTTGTGGCCTATCTGTTTCTGATTTCTGCCTGCACGGGGACGCAACCGGCGGGCGGGTCGTCCACCGGCAGCGCCTTCGCCAAGAACGCCGACGGCTACGCCGACATTACGGTCGAACAGCTCGCCGGGATGTTGGAGGACAAGGACTTTACCCTGGTGAACGTCCACATCCCCTATGAGGGAGACCTGCCGAACACGGACCTTTCCATCCCCTTTGACGAGATCCAGGACCACCTGGAGCTGCTGCCGGACAAGGACGCATCGATCGTCCTCTACTGCCGCAGCGGCGGGATGAGCACCAGCGCCGGGAAGGAGCTGGCCTCCCTGGGGTACACCAATGTGATGGAACTGGATGGCGGAATGCGCGCCTGGACTGCAGCCGGTCACGAACTGGTCAGCCCGTAGCGAGGGCGAGGCAGAAGACAGGGGCGCTCCCCGCGTCTAGAGAACGAGCTCGATCAACGAATGGAAGGAGACAGTACAATGGCACTTGATCTGGTCTGCAAGATGGAGGTCGATCCCAAGACCGCACCGGCAAAGGCCGAGTACAAGGGCAAGACCTACTACTTTTGCGCACCCGGCTGCAAGGTCGCATTTGAGAAGGACCCTGAAAAGTATGTGAACGCTGCTGCACACGGTGAAGGCGGCCACCACCACAAGCACTAGCACCTACGCACGCAGTAGTCTTCACACTACGTTCAGAGCAAGCACAGGGAGCGAGCCTTGGCTGTACGGCCAAGGCTCGTTTCGCTTGGTAGCATTTTGCCTCTCTCCCCGTTCTGTGCTAGACTGGTCCTGCGGGTAACTCAACTCTGAGCTCCCGGCCACGCTGGCATCGTGCTCCGGGTGATACACCGGAGAGAAAGGCGTTCGAGATGAAAAAGTGGGCCCTGCTTGGCGTGATGGCGGTCTTTGTCGCCGTACCGGTCGTACTATGGGCCGGAACGCTCTGGCAGGGAATGCCCGCTTTGGCATACCTCTATGCGACAGGACGCCTCCTGGCGCTGGTCGGGTTCATCTCTGTGTTTTTCCAGTTTGTCTTGAGCGCCAAGATCAAGTGGATCGAACGCAACATCGGGCTGGACAAGCTCTTTGGCATCCACAAGACATCCGGCCTGATCGGTCTCACCTTCATCCTGATCCACCCGATCCCCTTGACACTCACCGATCTCCTGGCAGGGCGCATCCCATCCATCACCCTCCCCAAGCTCGTTGGCGCATCCTCACTGCTGATCTTTGTCATTGGGGCCAGCTCGGCGGTTCTCTACAGCAAGCTCCGCCTCAAGTACGAAACCTGGAAGGCGATCCACACGGCCAACTATGTCGCCCTTCCCCTCGGATTTGTGCACAGCCTCGTGCTGGGCAGCGACCTCTCCCGCGGGTCGCTCAGGACGTTCTGGTTCATACTCGCCTTTCTGTACCTGGCCGTCCTCGCTCACAAGCTCTGGCGCCGCATTCAGATCAGGCGGCACCCTTTCCAGGTGGCGGCAGTCATCCAGGAGACGCACGACACGTGGACTCTAGAGTTCGCAGGAAAGCCCGTCGCCTACAAGCCCGGCCAATTCCTGATCGTCCAGTTGATCCGCGACGGGCGCGTGTCGGAGCCACATCCCTTTACCCTGTCCTCCAGCCCCACCAGGAAAGGGCTTGCGATCTCTGTCAAATCGGTCGGCGACTTTACCTCAACCATACGGCATACCAAGACCGCAGATCGGGCCTACATCGATGCGCCCTACGGCGCGTTCAGCTTCCTCTGTCGCGACGCCCCGGATCTGCTCTTCATTGCCGGAGGGATCGGCATCACGCCGTTTATGAGCATGCTGCGATACATGGCTGACAGCAAGCTGGAGCGCAGAGTCGTCCTGGTCTGGGGCAACAAGAGTGAACGGGACATCGCCTTCAGGGCAGAGCTGGAGGCCATCGAGGCAGAGATGCCCTCTCTGCGCGTGCTGCACGTGATGTCTTCCCAGCCGGACTGGCCTGGTGAGCGGGGTTATGTGGACGCGGAAAAGCTGAGCAGGGCTCTCGACGGACTCCAAGACCCTCAAGTATTTCTCTGTGGCCCTCCGGTCATGATGGAGGTGGTTCTGCGAACGCTTCGCGGCCTCGGCATCCCCAAGAAGCGGATCCACTACGAACGGTTTTCCCTGCGGTAGGCTCGAGCTCATCCGCACCGGATCACAACACGCCGAATCCCATCAGGATGCCCATCACCACGAACGCGGCAGAAGAGATCCACAGCAGCACGTGCTCTGGGATGATCTTGCACAATCCCTGTCCACCGATCGCGCCCAGGGCAGTGACCAGGGTCAGCGCCGTCGCCCCTCCCGCGAATACGGACCACGGAGTGCTCGACTTGCCCGCCAGGCTCAGGACGGCCAACTGGGTCTTGTCGCCTAGCTCAGCCACAAACAGCAGCCCAAACGTCGAGCTAAAGGCTTTCCAGTCCCAGCCCCTTGACGGCAGTGCGCAGTCCTCCCCCCCTTCAGGGATGAGGGGACAGGCGTTCTCGCTGCCGGCCCTGCTGCTCTTGGCGGCTTCTCGCGCGATGAGGAGGCCCATCACCACAAAGGCGACCGCCGCGATCGTCCGCAGGACAAGCGGAGGAACGACTCTTCCCAACACCTGCCCTCCGAGCGCCCCGATCAAGGTGACCACCGTCAGCGCCAGGCTGGCGCCCACAAAGACCGCCCACGGTCGGCGGAACTTGCAGGTCTGCGTGACGACAGCCAACTGGGTCTTGTCGCCCAACTCGGCAACAAAGATCAGGCCGAACGTCGAGACCAAGGCACTCCAGTCCATACTCCTCCTCACAAAGCAGACCGTGGCTTTGGACCTGGCAGCTCAAGCACACCAGAAAAGCCACGCCAGTGCACAGAACCCAAACACAGCAAAGCAAAGCCCTAATTCTATCACAACATGCCTCACCTGCCAAACCTCGTCGCAGCCACTCTGAGCGGGGCGCACACGTCCTGCACCGCGCAACCAGCTCGCCCGTAGCACAAGCGGCTCGTCGTAGATCCTCGCAGAGGGCTTGTGCACATCCGACTCATCGTAGATCCTCGCAGACGGCCTGTCCACAACCGGCCCTCGATGATTTCCTGCGGGGCCTCGTAGCAGGGACTTCCGAGAGGTCTGGTCTCGCCATGGCTCTACGGCTGTTGCATTGTCGCTTGACTTGACTGAGGAGCGGAGCATCCCCTGATGCGGAGCGGTCTTCGTCGATGCCGTTCGCATCAGGGGACACATGTGTCACTCCTCGGACTTTGCAACAGCCGTACCATGGCTCAGTAGCCCCTGGTCAAGCGGACCACACTGTGGTACAATGTGCAGGTACATCTCGGACTGGGACAAACCCGGTCGCTGAAGCGCACGCCGCGCTATCGCGGACGGCCGATTCCTGAAAGAAGATGACCATGGAACACAGAATTCGCGTGCTCTTGGCGGACGACCACGTCCTTGTACGGCAAGGCATCCGCCAGTTCTTGGACGAAGAGGCAGACATTGAGGTCATTGCCGAAGCCGGAGACGGAGAGGAAGCGCTGCTGCTCATCGCCGAACACCAACCGGACGTTGCCGTGCTGGACATTCGCATGCCCAAGACCACCGGGGTGGAGGTCACGCGGCGGGTCAAGGAACACATGCCCCGGGTGCGCGTGCTCATCCTGACCGCCTATGACGATGACCCCTACGTCTTTGCTTTGCTTCAGGCTGGCGCCGATGGGTACGTGCTCAAGACCGCCAGCTCCGACGAGCTGGTACGTGCCGTGCGCTCGGTCCACGGGGGCAGCTCTGCGCTCAGCCCCGAGATCGCGCACAAGGTCATCCGCCAGATGGCCACTCACAAGCCAGGCGGGGCCGCAGACCAGGTCGAGACACTGACCGAGCGCGAACTCGACGTTCTGCGCCTGGCAGCACTGGGCCGGACCAATCGCGAGATCGGCGCCGAGCTCAAGATCAGCCACCGCACCGTGCAGGGACACCTGGCCAGCATATACGGCAAGCTGGACGCGAACAGCCGCACAGAAGCGGTCACCGAGGCCCTGCGGCGCGGCTGGATCGTCATCGACTGAGGAGGACGGCGATGGGACGACTTCTCCGCAGCCTGCACGTGCAGCTCTTTCTCTGGGCGGTCACGCCGGTTACATTCGTCATCATCGCCATCTCGTTCACCGGCGTCTACGCCCACCAGCAAGAGATGCGCGACTTTGTCGTCAGCCGGGACGTGGCCCTGGCTCGACTGACCGCCCAGATCGCGCAGGACGGGCTCGCACACGGTGTCGTCGCCGGCGACGGAAGCGACTTGGCGACGTGGATGGCGCTGGATGCCAGCGACCTGCAGGGCGCGATCATCGTGCTCGACGAGGACGGCCGCGTCCTGGCACACACCTCCCCGGGGCAGATCGGCGCCGACCTGAGCCGCGCGCCGGGCGTGCCCGATGCCCTCGCTCTGCGGCAGGGGTCCGCCATAGTGGACGACGTGGAGGGACCTCTCCTGACCACCTTTGAGCCGATCGCCGGCACGGGCTGGACCGTGCTGATCCAGGAGCACGTGGACGAACTGATCGGCCCGCTCCTCCGCTTCCCCAGCCTCATCCCTGCGATCGCCGCCGGGGCGGCGATACTCTCTCTGCTGATCTTGGGCTTCGGCTGGCTGACCATCGTTCGTCCGCTGCAGCGACTGGCCCGCTCAGCGGAGCAGGTCTCTTGGGGAGGGTATTCTGCCCTCTCCGGGCCGCCTCAGGGCGTCCAGGAAGTCCGCGACCTGCACCAGGCGATCGTCGAGATGGTCGAACGCATACGGGGAAACGAGGCCGGCATGCGCGACTACCTGGGCGCGGTCACAAGGGGGCAGGAAGCGGAAAGGGCGCGCCTGGCGCGCGAACTGCACGACGGCCCTGTACAGGAGTTGATCGCTCTCGGTCAGCGCGCCGAAATGGCGGACCGCCTGGTGGAAAGAGAGCAAAAGGCAGGGGCCCAGGCTGTGCTCCGGGAGCTTCGACAAACGGGCCACGAGACCGTGGGGGAACTGCGCCGTCTCATCGGCGCCCTGAGCCCGGCCTATCTCGAGGACTTGGGCTTTGTGCCCGCATTGGAGATGCTGATCCGACAGGCTTCTGCCCGAACACAGGCCGAGATCCACCTGGACACCGGGGACCACATCGTCCGCCTGTCGCCCGACGTGGAACTGGCAGCCTATCGGATTGCCCAGGAGGCGCTCAACAACGCCGTCCAACACGCCCAGGCGCAGCACATCACCGTGCGCGTGCAGTGCCGGGAAGACGGCCTGATCCTCAGCGTGGACGACGACGGGGTGGGATTCGACCTACCCCGGCGGCCCGACCTGCTGACCCGGAGCGGTCGCTTTGGGCTGATCAGCATGCGCGAACGTGCCACGCTGCTCGGAGGCAGGCTCCAGATCCAGAGCGCGCCCGGCCAGGGCACCCACGTGACCGCTCACCTTCCCGAATGCTCCATCGTCAGGTAGGCCACTCTCCGCACCCTCGCCCCTCGGCGTGGCGCTCCTGACACCATCTCCTCGACCTGGTCTCGGGCCAGAGCGCGCTACCCCTGCTCTTGCCGCTCCAGCGCAGCCTGGATGTGCTCGGCGATCAGGTCGCGAAAGCGGATCTCGCTGTTGTCCTCCGGCTCGTAGCCGATGATCCTGCGCGCGTTGGCGATGCTCCAGAAGGCGTGCGAATTATCGCTGATGCCATAAAAGATCTGGAACGACACGCCGCGCTCATCGCGGATGTCCGCGGTCTCGATGCTCTTGACGATGAGCTGGTGCAAGTCACGCTCGCTGAGATACACGGCCAATGCCCGGCGCACGCGGACCAGGTCCCCCTTTGGGCATCTCGCTACGTCTGTCTCACGCGGGCCGCCGATGCGGATCTGCACGTTCTCCAGCGGCCTGCCATTGACTCGCCCCACGGCAAAGACGAACCCCAGGTGCTCGTAGGTCTCCTTTGCCCACCCGTAGTAGTTGTCCGACAGCGCCCGCTTGTCAGGATCGACAACGTCCCACTTGTGCTCCAGGATCAGCGGCTCATAGTAGTCTGCCGCGTGGTTCGAACTGATCGAGATGACGCGGTGCACCTGCTCTTCCCAAGCCGTCTGGTAGACATTGTACGCCATTTCGACGTTTGCCAGCTCGGCCCAGAAACGCTGGGCGGGATCGTCGGTGCGCACAAACCCCGAGTGCACGACCGCGTATGCACCATCAAAGAACGCGCGGTACCCATCCCGATCTCTGTTGAGCAGATCGACGACCTGTACGCCCTCGACCTCGTTCCCCTCCCGGTCGGTTGTGCGGACATCCAGAAGGGTCAGGCCATAGCGCTCGCGCAGCGCGGGCAGCATCTGCCCGGCGATCAGTCCCGCGGCACCTGTGACCACCACCTTTTTGCGTTCTGCCATCCTCTTTCTCCTCTCCAGCACTACTGGATGACTGACTTGGGCGTGGCCTCCAGGCGAGTCACAACCGTGCGCTCCCGATCGAGCATCCCACCGACCAGGGGCGCGATCTCGTTTTTCCACCCATCGCTTTCGTACACCCGGGCATAAAGAGCCTTGCGCTCCTCTTCACTCTCAAACCGGCGGATCCAGACGTACAGATCCTCTTCCTCCTCCCCCACAAAGCTCCCGATACACACCATGCCCTTGGAGATCTGGAAAGGAATGATCGTCTCTTCCATAAAGTGCACCCAGTTCTCCCGCTGACCGGGCTTGACGCGATACTGCCTCAACTCAAAGAACATGTCACCCTCCTCTCGTCGGGTCCTAACCCGTGTACGTTTCCCAGTGGAGCACCTCAGACAGGGGCTTCTTTTCCTTGCTGGGCCACTCTGCCGGCACGCCGATCGGGATCAGTGTGAGCAGTCTCAGCTCTTCGGGAACACCCAGGAACACCTTGAATTCGTTTTCGTGGCGCAAGGTCCATCCCTCCAGCCAGCAGGACCCATATCCGAGCGCCGTGCACGCGATCAGGATATTCTCGATCGCCGCTGAGCCATCTTCTATCCACCAACGAGAGGTGGGGTCCATGACCACGGCAATGATCGCGCCGGCCTTGTCCATCCAACCCGCCGCGACTTTGAGCTGATCGATCATCCCCCCATCGGTGACCACGATGAAATCCCAGGGCTGGCGATTCCCGCCGGTGGCAGCCAACCGGCCTGCGTCCACGATGGTCTCCAGATCTTCCCGGGGGATCGCCTCCCCCGTATACTTGCGCACGCTTCTTCGTTTCCGAATTGCCTCCAGTGCATCCACCTCTGTGCCACCTTCCTTTTCTGTAGACGATCCGCCCAGTGCGACACCGCACACGGCCCCATTATAACACAAAGCACGCGGGCACGCACGCCGATGGCGGGGACCAAAACAGCAAGCCGCGCACTGTAAGGGCACCCCTCGTGGCTGCCCGGTGGACAGGCTCAGCGCGGGGCGCAGCTACCTAGACCCAAAGATCCTCCGCCCGACCAGCAGGGACTCGATGCTTCCCCCGAACGCCAAAGAGATCTCTGTGTG
>JADHXD010000045.1 GCA_016783145.1 Anaerolineae bacterium | reverse complement strand
ATGCGATCCAACCTGTCGACGGCCTGCATCAGCTCTTGCCTTCCTCCCCCGCCGGTGCTGCTGACCATCAGCAGCGCGTCTTCGGCAAAGGCGACCAGGGAGCAGCGATCTGCAGGTCGCAGCCGGTCGGCGACGATGCGCAGTGCCTCCTTGGTGAAATCCATGTTATTGGGCGCCTCGATCTGGAACCCCTTGGGCACCTCGAACTGCCACACCTTGACGCCGTCGACCGTTTTCTGCTTGGCCATGCCCCGGGCGGCAAGGTCCCTGAACTGTGCTTCCGTCAGGATGGGGATCGACATCGAGCGGCTGGCATCGACGACCAAGCTGAGGTTGATCGCTGGTGTGCGGGTTGGCTGGTCGCCACCTGCCTCCACCTCGACCAGAGCGTACACCAGGTGTCTCTGGTGGGTGACCGGGATATAGGGGTTAACCGTACACTTGAGTTCCATCGTTTGTCCTCACTTGTATGCATCGAGCGCCGCTCCGCATCGGGCGCACGTACGCTCGTACCAACTGAACGGGGCTCCGCACGCGCACGTCCACCTGCGTGCCTGCTCCTCCAGCCACTGCTCTGGCTCCAGCCGTCGCAGCGCCTTGAGTTGCCCCAGGACAGGGACGTGGTGAGCACGCCCGTCACTCTGGAACGCCCGCAGCCGCTCGCATGGGAACGCGTCGCACAAGCCGCAGTGGAGCACACCCCTGCTCTCCGCACAGGCCCGGATCGCGCACCGGGCGCATCCAGGATGCACGTACAGGACGTCCGAGCGGCACCCGCAGCAGGCGTACCCCTCTGTCGAGCGTCCCTGCTGGGCGGCTTCGTGCAGCAGGTGTTTGCCCTCAGGGGTGGAAGCGCGGTAGTGGTAACACGCGCCGCAGTACAGGCCGCATACGCCCAACAACGCATAATCGTCCGTCGATGCTCCTGGCATTCCCTTACGTGAGCGAGGCTCACACTCCTCTCCCTATGGCCTGGTGGACTTGATCACCTCGGCGATCGCGTCGTCTGTCGTGATCCCTTCCGCTTCGCCCTCGAAATTCAGGATCAGGCGATGGCGCAGCGAGGGGAGGACAAGTGCTTGCAGGTCCTCAAAGGAGACGTTGTACCGCCCGTCGAGCAGGGCGGCGATCTTGGCCCCCAGGATCATGGCCTGCGCGCCCCGCGGGCTGGCCCCGTAGCGCACATAGTGGCGCACCATCTCTGGCGCTGCCTCGTTCTGGGGATGAGTCGCCAGCAGGAGGCGCACCGCGTACTCGTTGACGTGGCTGGCGATGGGGATGCCGCGTGCCAGGTGGCCCATGGCAAGGACCGTGGTCCCATCGGCGACTTTGCTCGCTTGGGGGATCGCCTGCTGCGTGGTGCGGTTCAGGATCTCTGCCAACTCTTCCGCAGTCGGATAGTTCACGCTTAGCTTGAACATAAAGCGGTCGAGCTGTGCTTCGGGGAGGGGATAGGTTCCCTCCATTTCGATCGGATTCTGCGTGGCCAACACGAAAAAGGGCTCTTGCAGTTCATAGGTCGTCTTGCTCACTGTGACCCGGTGCTCCTGCATGGCTTCCAGCAGGGCGGACTGTGTCTTGGGCGTGGCGCGGTTGATCTCGTCGGCAAGCACCAGGTTGGCGAACACGGGGCCCGGCTGGAAACGGAAGGCACGATTCCCCCGCTCATCCTCCTCCAGGATGTCGGTGCCCACGATGTCGGCTGGCATCAGATCGGGCGTGAACTGGATCCGCGAGAACACCAGGTCCAGCGCGTCGGCCAGCGTGCGCACCAGCATGGTCTTGCCCAGGCCGGGCACGCCTTCCAGCAGCACGTGTCCTCCGGCGATCAGGCCGATCAGTACGTGGCGCACCACGGCCCTCTGGCCGACGATGACCTTGCCCACCTCGGCCTCGATCCGGGCGGCGGTCTCGCGGAATACCTCGATGGTGATGGCCTGCTGCGTCATAGGCGCTCTCCTTCTGATCCTTGCTTTGCTCCCCAAAGGAGCGTGTACCGCGACACGCACGGGATCGGCCCGGCGCGCAGGTCGTGCTCCATGCGCGCAAGGCCTCTCTGAAAGGCGTCCTCCGGGATCACGTGCAGCGCAGAGTAGGCCTTGTCCCGGTATGCCTGGATGTCTGTCAGTTCGTACGCGTATTCTACCGTGGACTCGGTGATCTGGCTGAACCCGGCCTCTGTCATCATCCTGCGCAGCACAGCGATGCGCGGGTACCTGTTCAGTTCGGCGGGGACGGTCTGTGGAAAGCATGTCGCCAGCGGCTGGCGGTGGCGAATGATCCACTCGGAATCGGTCACCGTGCACATCCGCCCACCCGCGGCGAGCACGCGATGTGCCTCGTGGATGTATGAGGGGCGGTCCCCTATGTGATGGATCACATCCACGGAAAACACGAGGTCAAAGAAGCCCGACGGGTAGTCCAGGCGCTCTGCATGGCCGGCCTGAAAGTCGATCGTCCCCGATCGTGCTCTGGCCCTGGACAGCATCTCCTCCGACGGGTCCAGTCCCCAGCACGCAGGGCCAACCAGGGACTCCAGGGTAACGACATAGTTCCCCGTGCCGCACCCTACTTCCAGCACCCTGGACTTGACATCGCGCGCGGCCTCGCAGAGCCCCCGCAGCACGCCAGGGTGAACCTGGCGGTGGCGCGCGTACTCTGCCGCAACTTGATCGTAATCCACGGTGAATGTGCTCATCTCGCTTCCACAAGAGCCCGAGGGGCCCGTACCGTCGTCGCGGACCATGGTGGGCGGCAAAGCTCAACATCTGCGCAGATCGGCACCTTCAGCGACTGCTCGTGCTTTGAGGGCGTGCCGCAGAGAGTGCGCGGCCCAGGCAATGAGCGCCAACTCGATCCCGATTCCAACCGGGTCGGTGAGCTTCATCTGCATGATCTCCCACACCCCAGGAGAGGGCGTCGTCAAGTCAAGGTCCCCAAAGGGGTACAGCCACGGGACGTCGCCCTCGATGTCGGCAGCGAGGTGGCTCAGGTAGCCCAGCGCCCAGCTCCGCGCGGCCCGTCTCCCCCATGTGTGGCCCACCAGGGCCGTCGAGATGGCCAGGCTGAGCAGTGTGTGGCCCCACATCCGTCCCGTGGGTGTCAGGTGAAGCAGTTGACACAAGGTCTTGTCCACTGCATCGGGGAACACCGCCGCTGCCATGACTGGTGTCCATTCTGCCTTGGCATAGCGGTGCAGCAGGGCCGAAATGGCCAGGTGCCCCAGGATCATGACGCTTGCAGGTCTTGAGTTGTCCGGACGTGCTGGCGGATGACGCTCATTGGGTCCACCCTTTCCTCTCCCGTATTGTACCACAAGCTCCCCGCAAACGGCCAATTCCCTGTGGAGATCGCACGGCGATCTACCAGCCTTGCCTGCCCTCGATCTGCCCCAGGACTGTCACCTGCTTGAGCGAGTGGTGACCTTGACGACCGCCCGTTTAGCGAGTATACTGAAAATGCCGTCCTGCTTTCCAGACCCATGCAGTACAGGCCGGACAGGAGAACGTCGTGCGCAAATGGATCCCCACACTGACCCTGCTCCTCGCCCTCGGCGGGCTGCTGGTCCCTCAAGGGGCCGCCGTCGCCCAGGGCGGCCTTACGCTGGAAGCACGCGCTGGCTTTGAGGGCTACTACAAGGTCAACGGCTGGGTGCCTGTGCACGTCCTCGTAGCGAACGAGGGGCAGGACATTGACGCTCGGATCGAGGTTGTGTCGCAAGACATCCCCGGACTTGGCGAGGTCATCTATACCCAGCCTGCGATCCTGCCCACCCGTTCGCGCAAGCAGTTCACCCTGTACGTGTTCGTGGAGAACTATACGCGTGAGCTGACCGTGCGCTTGCTCGAGAGGCCGGGCGAGGGCGCAGGAAAGGGCAGGGCTCTTGTCGAGAAAACGCTCAATATTCAGCCACTCTCCGCCGAGGACTTTGTGTGTGGCGTGGTCAGCGACGATCCCTCCGCCCTCAACTACCTGGCTGGACTGCCGCCCCAGGGCACAGGACGGGTGTATGTCACCCACCTCGGCTTGTCGGAACTCCCCCTTCAGGGGCGCGTATTGGGCAGCATAGACGCCCTGATCCTCCACAACACGGACACTTTATCCATGTCCGATGCACAGCGCGATGCAATCCGCGGTTGGGTGTCTTTTGGCGGGCATCTCGTTGTCACCGGCGGCCCGAGCGCCCTGCCCATTGCTGCCGGACTGGAGGATCTACTGCCCGTCAGGGTGATGGGCACGAGGACGACCGCTGACATTGGCATGCTCGGAGACTATGCCGACGCGCCCTTTCTCGTCAACATGCCCGCTGTGGTGGCTGAGGTGGAGCCGACCACTGGATGGATGACCGCCGGAGAGGTGGACCTCGTGCTCATGGTCCGCCGCAACGTCGGGGGCGGACACATCGACTACCTGGCGTGGGACCCTGACATGGAGCCCATGCGCACGTGGATCGGCAATGAGGCGCTGTGGTCCAGGCTGCTCTCTGTCACGGCCTCGCCTCGTGCTTCCGCCACGCAGCCGAGCTGGACCAACATCAGGGGCGCGCTTTCCAACATCCCGGGCATCAACGTCCCCTCTGTGCTGCTGGTCGCTGCGTTCCTCTTCTTTTACATCGTCATCGTCGGCCCGCTGAATTTCTTGATCCTGAAGCTGATCGACAAGCGTGCGTGGGCATGGGTCACCGTCCCTGTGCTCATCTTGCTGTTCAGTTGCGCGGCCTATGTCGCAGGCTTTGCCAACCGTGGGCGCAGGGCGGTCATCAGCGAGGTCACCATCCTCCGCGTGCTGCCGGAGAGTGGCATAGCCAGCGTGGACAGCTTTGTGGGTCTCTATTCGCCCGTGCGCCGGAGCTATGACCTCCATCTACCAGACAACGCACTGGTCTACCGGCCACAGGATGCGTTCTCTTTCGGGCCGGGATCGGATCTGCGGGGGCAGTTGATCGCGGAACAGGGTCCGCCGACCTATGTGCGCCAGCTTGAGGTGGATGTGGGTGCAATGAGGGACTTTGCCGTCCATACTGCTCAACCTTGGCCTGACCTCGATGTGCAACTGACGCTCGAGCTGGACTCGGGCAGCACGTACCGTGTCCAGGGGACGCTCACCAATCAAGGGGCAGGGGACCTTCAGGACTGTGCTCTGGTCTGGAACGATGAGGCCGTTCCCATACCCGACCTTCCTGCCGGGGCCACGGAGGCCATTTCCGTCGAGTTCTCTCTTTCGGCTCCCAGTTCGGTTTACCAAATGGTCGAGAACCTGCTCGGATCTTCGGCAATCACCTCCAGGGAGCGGCGCGAACGAGAGCGTCGGCGAGAGATCCTGCAAAGTCTGTTCATGGTTCCCGTCTACCCTACAGGCGGCCCAGCAGTGGGTCAAGAGTCTCTGTCGGACGTGACCCTGATCGGCTGGTCAGATGAGGGACCGATACAGGTCGAGGTGCAGGATATGCCAACCACGGTCTATGCGACGACCCTGTTGATCGCGCCCTTGCCCCTGACGCCTGGTGATTCGGACATGCTGCTCATCTCCAAGCGGTCTATGTCGTGGAGGTACACCGGAGGGGGGAGCGCGATGTCCCCCTACGCGCTCTATCCGGGCAGTGCAGTGGCGACCTTTGCCTTTGACCTGCCCGGCGGGCAGCGAACCCTGGCCATCGAAAAGCTGTACCTGCACGCCGACGGTCAGGGCATGTCGACCTACGGCGCGCCGCCAGTCATTTACCTCAAGGATGCTGAGACGGGCGATTGGGAGATCTTCAGGAGCCTCCAGTGGGGACGGAATGAACTGCCCGATCCGGAGCGATTCATCTCCAGCAAAGGCACGATCGAGATCCAGGTTGCTACGGACACGATCAACAACCCACTGTCGGTTGACTTTTCGGCGGTTGGCAAGAGGTAGACCACCGCAGGGAGCGATAGCTTGTCCACGATCATCGAAACCAAGGATCTGACCCATCGCTACGGCAAGTTGACAGCGGTCAAAGACATCTCGCTCGAGATCGAGGAGGGGAGCATCTTTGGGTTCATTGGCCCCAACGGCGCCGGCAAGACGACGACGATGCGGATCCTGGCCACGCTGCTCAGGCCGACGTCGGGCAACGCCTGGGTCGGGGGGTGTTCGGTGTTGGAGGACCCGCGCGGTGTGCGCAGACAGATCGGCTATATGCCCGACTTTTTCGGCGTGTACGACGAGATGAAGGTCTGGGAGTACCTGGACTTTTTTGGGGCCTGCTATGACATCCCCGCTTCGAGGCGCGTCGGGCTGGTCGATGACCTGCTGCAACTGGTGGACCTCTCCCACCGCCGCAACGACTATGTCGACAGCCTGTCTCGGGGAATGAAACAGCGCCTCTGCCTGGCCCGGACGCTGGCTCACGATCCTCAAGTGCTTGTCTTGGATGAACCGGCCTCCGGACTGGACCCGCGAGCGCGGATCGAGATCCGCGAGCTGTTGCGCGAGCTTCAGGCGATGGGAAAAACGATCTTTTTCTCGTCCCACATCCTGCTCGAGGTCGCCGAGATCTGCACCACGATCGGCATCATCGAGGCTGGGTGCCTGGCAGCGTACGGGACGCTGGACGAGATCCAGAGCCATCGCCGCACACGCCAGGTCCGGGTTGCACTCAGCGGGCGGGTTGAGGAAGCGCTCTCTCTGCTCCAGTCCACACCGGCTGTCCTGGATGTGGCCCTTAACCATCAAGAACGGCGCAGGCACGAGCTGGTCGTCCAATTCTCCGGAGACGACAGCGCGCAGACGTCCATTCTGACTCGCCTGATCCAGGCTGGCCTGCCGGTGATCGGCTTTGCGGAGACCAAGGCGGAACTGGAGGATGTGTTTATGCAGGTGACAAAGGGGATCGTGTCGTGACTGTGAGCGAACAGATGGCTGGGCCAGAGGGAGGTCAGACCGGCGAACCAGGCGCGAGAAAAGGGCGAGGTCGCAGGGAACGCTCTGCTTCGGGCGTGTGGCGCGCTGTCCGCACCCAGGGAAAGAACCCGATCGTGCTCAAGGAACTGCGCGGTCGGATGCGCGGCTGGCGAGCGGCCGTCGTGCTGACCGTTCATCTCACCGTGTTGAGCTGCTTGGCCTCGATCGTCTACCTGTCCGTCGCCGAATCGGCCCGCTCCTCAGGAGGCGGGAGCATCGGGCAGACGATGGGCCAGGCCCTCTTTTACAGCACCTACATGCTGCTCCTGACCCTGGTCGTCTTTCTCTCCCCGGCGTTCACAGCAGGCACGATCTCGGGGGAGCGAGAGCGCAAAACGCTCGACCTGCTGATCACGACCCTGCTTCCCACGCGCTCCGTGGTGGTGGGCAAGTTGGCGTCGGCCCAGGCCTACATCGTACTTCTCATCCTGGCTGCACTCCCGATCCAGAGCCTTGCCCTGATGTTTGGTGGGATCGTTCTCTCTGAGGTGCTGATCGGCACGCTGATCCTGCTCGTCACCGCGCTGATCGCCGGCTCGGTGGGTATCTTTGTGTCCAGCTTGGTCAAGTCGTCCATCGCCTCCACGGTGGTCACCTATGCCGTGATCCTGCTTTGCTCTGTGGGGCTGCCGATCGCCGCAAGCATTGTGCTCAGCCTCCTGGGCAATATCATAGGCCCGGCGATCGACAATGTGCGTTGGGTGTGGCAGGCCGCCCTGGTCTACGTCGCCGGGTTCCTGATCTGCGCCAACCCATTCGCCACCGCGGTCGCGACCAAGCTCATCGAGCAGGAGGAGAACACGCTGCTCTTTTTCACCATTCCGATCCACGACCCGGGCGGCAGGTCGTACAACATTCCCCTGGTCTCGCCCTGGATCGTGTACGTGTTGTTCAACAGCTTGCTCAGTGCCCTGCTGATCATCGCCACCATCCTGGTCCTGCGGCGCAAGCGAGGATGAGAGATGCGCGGACCCAGGGATGATGAGCTCCACCTGAACCGGTTTGCCGCTTACATCCGCCGCGAGGCCGCGCTCGGATGGGCTGCCTGGGGGCTGGTCAGTGGATTGGGGATCGCTGTCCTGCTGGGCATTGTGGCCTGGACGTTCCCTATCCTACAGGCCAGGCCTCGTCTCGCCCTCTCCTCGCTCGCGGTCGCTCTGGCGACGCTCGTCTCCTTCCTGGCGGCGTACCTCTATCCTCGTTCCCCGGAGAGGATCGCCCGCATCGCCGACGCGCGAATGGGCCTCCGCGCTCGCCTGGCGACCGCGCTCGAGATACGGGACGGTTTGCTGCCGGTGCTTCCAGAGATCTCGGCCCGTCAGTGGGCGGATGCGCGGGCCGCGGCCGAGCGCGCAGACCCCGCACAGACATTCCGTCCACGCTTTCCTCGCCGGCAGATTGGGGTGGCTGCGGCCATGCTGGTCCTGCTGACCGTCAGCTTTGTCGCCTCCAACCCGCAGGATGCCCGTATTGCACGCCGCCAGGCCGAGCAACGTGCGATCGAACAACAGATCGAGCGCTTGGAGCGGGTGCGCCAAGAGATCGCCGCGGACGAAGGCCTGAGCCAGGGCGACAAGGAAGCCCTGCTGCGCGAGCTGAATGAGACCCTCCGCGATCTGCGCGAAGGCCAGTTGTCCAGGGAAGAGGCTGTGGCCCGTCTTTCGGAAGCTGAGGAACGGCTCAAAGAACGGCTGCGCGAGAACGTGCGGTCCCAAGAACGGGCGCTGGACCAAGCCGGGCGCGAGGCTGCCTTGGGAGAAAGCACAGAGGAGACCGGTCGAGCGCTGTCCCAGAGGGACTATGAGGGTGCAGCCCAGGCGATCGAATCACTGGCCGAGAAGCTGGACGACATGTCGGCGGAAGAGCTTGAGGCCTTGGCGCAGAGGCTGGAGGCGATGGCCGATGCGGTCTCTGTCGCCGACCCGGAGCTTGCCCAGGCGCTGCGCGATGCGGCCGGGGCTGCCCGCCGTGGCGACGTGGACGCAGCCCGCGAAGCCCTCGAACGTGCTGGGGGTGCTATGAGCCAGGCTGGACAGCAGATCGCCGCGCAGGATGCCGCTGAGGGTGCCCTCGGGCAGATCCAGGAAGGCCGTCGACAGATCGCCCAGTCCGGGTCTGGTCAATCCGCAGCTCAGAGCCAGCAGGGGCAAGGACAAGGTCAGCAGGGACAGGGTCAACAGGGACAAGGTCAGGGTCAGCAGGGGCAGGGACAGGGTCAGCAAGGACAGGGTCAAGGCCAACAGGGGCAGGGCCAGGGCCAGGGGGGAGGCAGCGGTCACGGAGATTCGCCAGGAGAGGGAGGGCAGGGCGATCCTGCTGATCCTCAAGGCCCGATCCCGCCGAATCAGCCAGGTCGGGAAGGTGAGTCACCTTACGATCCGATCTACGTTCCCGAGCGGCTGGGAGTTGGGGAGGGCGAGCAGGTGGATGTCCCAGGCCAGGGGCAGGGCGGCCCTCCCACCGGTGAAACGGAGGGCGCTCCGCCGGAAGGTGGGCAGGCTTTGGTTCCCTACGATGAGGTGTACACCGATTACCAGGCCCAGGCCGCCAGTGCACTGGAGAACAGCTACATCCCTCGTGGGATGAAGGAATACGTCCGCGCGTACTTTAGTTCCCTTGATCCGGAACGGTGATCGGGTTGTCCAGGTCGGGAGACCGACTCGGCCCAAGTCTGAAAGGAAAGGCCCATGAGAGCCGTTCGCTACAACGCGGCGGGAGGCGTGGTTGTGCAGTTCGACCAGCGCGACGAGGCGGGCGACCGCGTCCTCGTCCTGCGTCGCCCCAGCCGTGACGAAGTACGTTTGCCCAAGGGACACATCAAAAAGGGCGAATCGCCCTACGATGCCGCACGCCGCGAGGTCACAGAAGAAAGCGGCTACAGTGACTTGGAAGGCATCGCCGACTTGGGGGCTCAGGTGGTCAAGTTCACAACCCAGAACGTGCACGTTGTGCGCGATGAGCACTACTACCTGATGGGCCTCTGTACCTCATCCCAGGTCGAGCGGGAGCCCGCGGAGCATCAATTCATCCCCGATTGGCTGACCTGGGACCAGGCACTGGCCGAACTCAGCTTCCCAGCCGAGCACGAGTGGGTCCGCCGTGCCCGTGACGCCCGGCGATCCTCCTCGATCGAGGCATGAGCCTCTCAGTTGGGTGCCAGGCACTTTCAAAGTGCCTGGCACCTTGGCTGCTGACCCATCCCCCCTTGCCACGGAGAGGATATCCCCATGCAAGCCTACAACCCATCCTTTGCCCGCATCTACAACCAACGATGGACAGGCTTTGCCCAGCGGGTCGCACCACAGATCTGGACCTTTTACGAGAGCACCCCTGCTGCCGAGCATAGGTCTCTTCTCGACCTGTGCTGCGGTACTGGACAGCTCGCGCTCGCCTTCTTGGAGCGCGACTACCACGTGGTCGGTATCGACCTCTCTGAGCACATGCTTCTCTATGCTCGGGAGAACGCCGGTTCCTACCTTGCGACCGGACAGGCCAGATTCATCCACGCCGATGCGTCCGACTTTGGGCTCGATGAGCGGTTTGGCCTGGTCGTCTCCACCTTTGACGCCCTGAACCACCTCCCCAGCGCCGATGCCCTGAGGAACTGCTTCCGGTGCGTCTACCCTGTGCTCCTCCCCGGCGGTTTCTACGTCTTTGATCTCAACACACGCGCTGGGCTGCGGGCGCGCTGGAACGGGGTCCAGGTCGAGAACACAGAGGAGATCTTGCTCGTCACGCGGGGCATCTATGATGAGGAGAGTGAAAAAGCATGGACCGGGATCACGGGATTCCTGCGCACCGAGAGCGGCCTGTACGAGCGGTTCGAGCAAGTGGCCTACAACATCGGGTTTGACCTGGCTTGGGTCCGGTCCGCTCTCCTGGAGACGGGGTGGCGCAGCGTCTACTTTGCCCGCATGGAGGACCTGGGCATGCCCATCGCCGAACCGGAGAGGGAGAACCGGGTCTTTATCGTAGCGTACAAGTAGAGGTCGTCTGGACGAGGCGCGAGCTTGACAGGGAGCGACATGTTCGCTATAATCCTTCCCCGGCTAAATGTCTCCCGGCGGAATATTGGCTGGGAGATCATTAGCCGGACAAGGATCGCCGGTCGAGGGAGGAGGCGCGATGGAGGACACCTCTGCTCTGGAGCGCATAGGAAGCCTGCTTTTTCGGGTCTGTCATCTTAGGCACCGACGGATGCACCAGTTGCTGGAATGCCTCGGGCTGTATGGGGGGCAACCTTCCATGCTGCGTGCGCTGTGGGTACAGGATGGGATGACGCATACGGAACTTGCCGCAGCGATCAAGCGAAATCCGGCAACGATTACCAAGATGGTCAAGCGGATGGAAAAGGCCGGGTTCGTCAAGCGCGGGATAGACTCAAGGGATGAGCGTGTCTCGCTGGTTTACCTCACGGATGCAGGACGGGATGTCAAGGCGGCAGTGGAAAGCGTCTGGAGTGCGTTTGAGATGCGGACGCTCGCCGGGTTCAGCGAGGAAGAGCGAGCTGTGCTGTGCCGCTTGCTCCTCCGGATCTGTCAGAACCTGGAGCACGACTCCTGACACGGCTTGGGCTCTTGGACTGGTGCGCACGTCATCGTTGCCTGAACACATCATCGCAGAAAAAAAGAGGAGAGCGCAGTGAAACCACTCGCATTCGTATTCAGATATGCCCGCAAGTATGTGGGCCCGCTCACGCTGACGGTGTTGAGCATGCTCGCCCTCGTAGGCGTGCAGTTGCTCGCCCCGTGGATCATCAAGAACATGGTGGCCACGATCACCGATCCGGATGCAGGGCCAGGGGCAATGGACACCATCGCCCGGTTGGCCTTGCTGGCGCTGGGGGTCTACTTGGCGCGTGCGGGCTTGCAGTTCCTCAGGAGCTATATGGCGCACGTCGCGGGGTGGTACGTGGTCGCCGATGCTCGGCGGC
This sequence comes from Anaerolineae bacterium, assembly GCA_016783145.1. Lineage (GTDB taxonomy): Bacteria > Chloroflexota > Anaerolineae > JAFGEY01 > JAFGEY01 > BS750m-G44. The sequence goes on along the minus strand of JADHXD010000045.1, from coordinate 20,400 downwards.
ACATCTACGTCCATCTGCAGCGGCTGTCCCTGCGCTTCTACGAGGACACGCAGACAGGGCAGTTGATGTCGCGCATGGTCAACGACTCGGACATGTTTGAGCGGCTGATCGCGCACGCGATTCCAGACGTGATGGTGAACGTGCTCTCGCTGATCGGCGTGAGTGCGGTGCTGGTCAGCCTGAACTGGCAGTTGATGCTGATGAGCCTGGTCCCGATCCCCCTGATCGTGCTGGTCATGCGCGGCTTTGCCAAGTACGTGCGCCCCGCGTTTCGCGCGCGCCAGAGAGAGCTTGGCGAGCTCAACGCCACCCTGAGCGATAACCTGTCGGGGATCCGCGAGATCAAAGCCTTTACGCGCGAAGAAGCCGAGGCCGCGCGGGTCAGCACGCATATCGACCGCTACCGCGACTCGATGCTCAGAGCGCTGCAGCTCATGGCCACGTTCCGCCCCTTTGTCGAGTTCGCCTCATCCCTGGGCACCGTCGGCCTGATCTACTTTGGCTCCCGGCTGGTCTTGCAGCAGGTGCTGCCCCTTGAGGACCTGGTGGCCTTCTTCCTGTACCTGGGCCAGCTCTATCAGCCGGTCCAGGCCCTGAGCGGGGCCTGGGAAAGCGTCCAAGAGGCCCTGGCGGGCGCGGAACGCGTGGCTGAGCTTTTGGACGAGGACCCGGATGTACAAGAGCGCCGAGATGCCATCGAGTTTCAGGGCCGGGCCAAGGGCGCGATGTCTATGCGCAACGTAGGCTTTCGATATGCGATGGGAGACATGGTGCTGGAGGGCATTGACCTCGACATCGCGCCCGGCACTGCCGTGGCCCTGGTCGGACCAACGGGTGTGGGCAAGACGACGCTGGCCAACCTCATCCCGCGCTTCTATGACGTGTGCGAAGGGTCGATCTCGCTGGATGGGCACGACATCCGCGATTTGACGATCCAGAGCTTGCGCCAGCAGATCAGCATTGTCCTGCAGAACGTGTTCTTGTTCCACGGAACGGCGCGCGAGAACATCCTCTTTGGACGCCCAGGGGCGACGGAGCAGGAGATGATCGAGGCGGCCCAGATCGCCAACGCCCACGAGTTTGTCATGCAGTTGCCTGATGGCTATGACACGATGATCGGCGAGCGCGGCGTCAAGCTGTCGGGTGGGCAGAGGCAGCGCATCGCGATCGCACGCGCAGTGCTCAAGAACGCACCCATCCTGATCCTGGATGAAGCGACCTCGTCCGTGGACGCGGAGACAGAGTCGCTCATTCAACAGGCATTGGAACGACTGATGCTAGGCAAGACGACGATCGTCATCGCCCATCGCCTATCCACCGTGCGCAGCGCAGACCTGATCGTCGTCCTGGAAGGCAGCCGGGTCGCGGAGACAGGAACGCACGAGGAGCTGATGTCCCACGAGGGGCTGTACAGGCGCTTGAACGAGGTCCAGATCGAGGACGAGCCCAAGTGGCGGGCGGTCCGGGAGCAGCGCCAACGCTTGATGGCCACCGTCTAGGGCGTGTCCGTAAGCTGCAACCAAGAGATGGTGGTCTTTGGCACTTGCTTGTCCCAGGTCAAAGTCTGCGCCCAGGACGTCACGCAAGGACAGAAAGGAGTTTGTGCGCCGTCGTCGGAGCGTACATCTCAGGGAGGTTGCTTCAGATCGCCGTGGTGTGTTGAGAGTGTAAGCACATCCAGGGGTTCGTGAAGGCGTCCGCGCCCTCGGTCAGGAGGTCTGCTATGGCGTCCAATGCCCCTCCCATTGTGCGCTGGGGCGTCTCGCTCTCCAAGCTTGCCAGGCAAGCAGCGTCCGGGTTGGGATCAAGAGTCTGCTGCTCGAGGGTTGTCGGATCGCGAGTTTGGACGGTGATTGCCGATTCGGCGGTTACCTATGCCTTTCATTCGGAGTTGCCAGAATCACCATTCTCATAACCTATCCGGGTCCAATTCTAGCCTGCTTTCAGCTCTTGTCAAACCCTGCTCTGTCCATCTTGGCAACTTGTCAACGAACAAGAGCGACCGCAGTTATCCTCGAAAGCCCTCTGAGTGATCAAGTCACTTACACCAGCAACTCATCCAACGCAAAGCTGCGCGCGATGCCATTGACACCGAAACCCTTTGCTGGGAATGCCATCTGGAGAAAGACCAGCTTACGCTTGACTTCCAGGTGCTGCTGGGCAACTTGCACGATCGGGTCAGACAACATTGCTTTGCTCCTCAGTGGAGAAACCTGTCCTTGGACAAGGCAACGCAGGCGATCTATCGCAAGTCGGGTCGCGTGGCTTGGTATCCCGACTGCGTCGAGGTGCTCCTGGGTGCCTATGCTTATCGCGATCAGCAACATGCTATGGAGGCTACTTGTCGTCGCTTCAATGCAGCGAACTTGCGCTGGCGAGATGGTGGTCCGCTGCGCATTTCCGTGCTAGATCTCCCTTGGTTCCAGTTATGCGATGGTTAAGGTCGCGTTCAAACCTGATGCTAAGAAACCCCTAGATTCTCGAGCTTCATTTTGAGCGTGGGTCATTCCATGGTATCATTGAAGCATGAATCTGGTATAGCAACGTCGCAGCCTTCATTGTAGACATGAGAAACAGTGGAAGGCAGAGCAAAAGGTGAAAAGCCGACCCCTATTCAGGAGCAGTCTTGGTAGTTGGTCGGTTTTTGTTGTTGGGTGTGCAGCACAAAGACTGGAAGGCTGATGTACAAGCTTACGAGATTAGGCAGACTGAGGATAAGAGCAGGTCACCGGCTCAATCTAGTTTTAGTCTTCGCTCTGATGATGCCGTTGCTAACGGTACGAACGCCCACCGTCCAAGCGGACACTACCGTGGGCGGCCCCATCATCTCCGACACCACCTGGACTTTGGCAAATAGTCCCTATATTGTCATAGCGAGCGTTGAGGTCTGGCCAGGCGTGACACTGACTATCGAGCCTGGAGTAACGGTAAAATTTGATAGCGAAAAAAAGCTCCAGGTGAATGGTGAGCTCATCGCGCGTGGCACATCCAGTAATCCAATTACCTTTACATCTAACCAGTTCAGCCCTGCGCAGGGCGATTGGGGCAATATCGAATTCAGTGACGGCAGTGTTAACGCTACATTTGACGGGAACGGGGACTATACTGGGGGTAACATCCTGCAGTATTGCATTGTGGAGTACGGAGGCAGCGATGTCGAAAGCGCAGTTCACGCGCCGAATGCAGCACCATATATTGACCACAACATAATGCGAAGCAACCGCGCTAGGGGAATACAAGCCACCGGCTTAGCCGCCACCCCCGTCATCATTAGCAACAACATCGTCAGCGGTAATTATGTCTATAACTTCGCGCACGGAACGTACTCCGATGCCTACGGTGGTGGGATTTATGCGTACTACGGCACTGTGATGGGTAACACTGTCAGCGGCAATACAGCCGTAGGCTACGACGTCTTTGGCGGCGGGATATATGCGTACTACAGCACTGTGACAGACAACATTGTCAGCGGCAATACGGCTTGGGGTGGAGGGATGTTCGGCTCTTCCTACGGTGGTGGGATATATGCGTCTAGCAGCACTGTGACGAGCAATACCATCAAAGGCAACTCTGCTACAGGCACATGTGAGTACGCCTACGGTGGTGGGATATATGCGTCCGATAGCACAGTAACGAGCAACACTGTTGGCGACAACGAAGTCGAAGCCGATAAGGACGGCCATGGTGGCGGGGTATATGCGTCAGGTGGTACGGTGAGGAGCAACACTGTTAGCCGCAACTCTGCTAACCGAGGCGGGGGGGTATACATGTCCGGCGGTACAGTAGCAGGCAACATTGTTAGTGGTAATACAGTTACCAGGGGTTACTACAGATACACCTACGGTGGTGGGATATATGCGTCTGGCGGCACTGTGACGAGCAATACCATCAGCGGCAACACAGCCACGGCCGCAAGCAGAGGCGGCGCTCCCTACGCCTACGGTGGTGGGATATATGCGTCCGATAGCACAGTAACGAGCAACACTGTTGGCGACAACAGCGCTATGGCCACTGGCTACCCCTATAGCTGGGCCAGCACCTACGCCTACGGTGGTGGGATATATGCGTCTGGCGGCACTGTGACGAGCAATACCATCAGCGGCAACACGGCAACGGCCACAAGCGACTACCCTCACGGCCAGGGGACGGGGGTGTACTTCTCCGGGTCTTCCGACTTCCTTTACAACACTATCATCGGCAATAGCACTGAGTCATCAACAGCCATCATTGGCGGAGTAGCCATCAACGGCACTCCTCACTTCCACTACAACAACCTCTACAGCAACTCCAATTATGATGTTGTGGTTCTGTCCTCTAGTGACATCAGTGGAACAAACAATTACTGGGGTACCGTCGCCACTCTGGACATTCTGGCGCACGTGTACGACTGGTACGACGATACCAGCCGGGGGCGGTTACTCTACATCTACCCCCTGCAAGACCCCGAACCCAACGCGCCTGTACCTCCGCCTCAGAACCTGCGGGCCAATTTCATTGATGACTCTGCAATTCTCTTGTGGGATTCCATCCCGAGTACCTCCATTGGCTACGGCTACAAGGTCTACTACGATACCGATAATCCCAGCCCTCCTTATGAAGGCAGCGGGCTTAGTGAAGGGAATTCGCCCATTGACGTGGGCGGTCAAACCAGCTATACCCTCACCGGGCTTGATCCCAACAAAGACTATTATTTTGCTGTTACAGCTTCTGACAACGGGGGCCACGAAAGCTGGTATTCTAACGTGGAACAGAAGCAGGCCACATACTGCATCTCTGGGCATATACGCGATGGCAGCGACAATCCCATCCCTGGCGTGACAGTCCTTGCTGGGGCGGGGGGTTCAGCCACCACAAACGCCAGCGGCGCTTACGCTATCTCCAATCTGGTTACTGGCACCTATAGTCTCACACCCAGCAAAAGCGGATGGACGTTCACTCCAGCCTCACGCGTGGTCAGTGTCCCGCCCAACGCGACGGGGCAGAATTTCACAGGGAACGGAATTGACCTTGCTGTAGATTCGGTATTACCTGTCCAGGCTCTAGAGAACCAGGACCTAGTGCGAGACAAAGCTACCGCCGTCAAGGTAGTGATTCACAAAACAGGTAGTGGAGCAGCCAGCAATGTGTCGGTTCGGCTCAATCACAAGTCTTCCACTCATACAAACTTTTACGTGGTGGAGACTCAGAACATGAACGCAGAATATGCACTTATTGACGATAACTCTTCGTACCCGCTCAGTTTTGGAGCAGACGAAACAACTAAAGCAATTTACTTTTTCAGTAATGATTTTACGCCTACCGATAGCGCCTTTCAGGTATCGGTGATGGTAGACTATTTGGGAACAATTGCTGAGACCAACGAGACCAACAACATGACTACGTCTCGATCTGTGCCTGTGCACGAAACTCGTTGGTCTGGTCTGCTATTTCCCGATCTATACATCCATTACTTTCGAGCGGATTGGGGAACTACCCCTCTATCAGATTTCGATTCCTATTACCAAACTAGCAACAGTTTCTTGAACGGCGTCTACCCTGTCTCTAAGCAACGTTTTGTCCCTAGCCGATCAATGACTTTTGTTAGCGACACCAGGTTCTATCGCGGCACTGATAACAGGCTGTCCTCGCTGGAACTTGGCCTTTGGGTGCGCATAGCATTGCTGGGAATGCGGCTTGCCCATCCAACTGCAGATCGTTTCGTCGCGACTGTTCCCCAAAACTGGTTCTTCAACAGCACAACGGGTATATTAATGGATGCAGTTGGTGTTGTTTACCCTAACATGCGAGCACTAGTTGTCTCTGAGGCACGGAACACGGTTCGGGCGAACGGTCCGTCAATCGCTGCGCACGAGTTGGGGCATTCATATGGACTGGACTTGAACTGTGAGGAGTATGATTCGTGCAATCCCACACGTCAAGATGGTATCGGCAATTACACATCGCCCGGTCTATGGGTGGACAGGAAGATTCCAATCCTGGTCTCAGGGTCTCGGAAGATTTACTGTTTCATGGGTGCCTATGCAGATCGCGAGTACTGGATAGATGGTGATGATTACTCCAGACTTCTCACCGACCACAGAGCAGGAACTATGGGCGGTTCGAGTACCTCTAGCGCAACGGATCAGGCTATCCTAGTTGTCGGAACCTTTGACATTACAGGTACTGTAGTGCTCGACAATTGGTATGTTCTGCCAGAGGCAGAACTCGATACACTTGCTTCCGGGCCGTATACCTTTGAGTACCAAACTGTCGAGGGCGGCCTCCTTTACCAGCAGAGCTTCGACGTGTCGTATGAGTTTGATGTAGGTTCCGACGTAGAAGACAGTACGCTCTCTCAATCACCCTTTGTGTTCACGATTCCCTACATATCCGGTACAGCCAAGATCATTGTCAAGCACAACGACGTCTCATTAGCGGAAAAGGTCGTTAGTCCGAATTCACCTACTGTCAATTCTATTGAACCCAACGGCGGGGAGTCCCTCGCTGGGCAAGCAACGATTCACTGGTCAGGAAGCGACGCAGATGGTGACATACTTTCCTACGTCGTTTTGTACAGTCCAAACGCTGGTGCAACTTGGGAGATCGTCACGTCCGACGTCGCAGAAACCAGTTATACTTGGGATATCTCAAAACTCGTTCCAGGGACAGAGTATCTCATTAAGGTGATAGCCACGGATGGCTTCAACACGGGCCAGGATGTGTCTGATGCCCTACTTACAGTTCAGCGAGAGATTTGCTTGCCCATCATCCTGCGTAACCACTGAGCGCATCAACGATCTGAACAGGCCAACGAGAATGAGTGACCATATGTTGATCGAGGGGCGGGGCCGAACGTAGGCTGCTGCCAGGTAATCTGAGATGCCTGCCAATAACTGGTAAGATCCTACATTGGTCAACCTGACTAGCCATCTCTTTGCGCCCAGAATCTCCTCACATAAGAGCCCTTATCTTCAGAGTCTCCCTTCCCTTTCCTAATGCAGCATGGCTAGATGGGGATGACAAGGTCGACAAGCTTCCTGACATAATCAAGCTCAATCGCAAACGACGCAGTGCAGGGGGATGATCGATATCGTGCTCTCCACAGAAGGCATTCCAGAGCAGGTCTGTGGACGCGCCCTGGCGCACCACTGAGCGTATCGGCACGAGAGAACGTCGCTCCCCTGCCGAGGCCTCCGCACCTCCCCGCGGATGTGGGATCAGCTCTCCAGGTGTGCGTTGATCGTCTCCGCCAGGTGAGTCACCAGGCGGGCTATGGCCTCTCTGCCCCTCTCGGCGGTTGCCGTGCGTGCGTCCTCCCCCATCTGTGCGAACAGCGGATCGGCGGGATCAAAGCAAACGCCCGGGTGCTGAGTGGCGGCAGGGGGTGGGCGTCCCTCCGGCCATGCAGAAGCGTCTCTGCCTGGGCGCATGGCGTCGAGATCCACCCACTGGGGGAAAAGGGCCAGACCGTAGGAGGTCTCCTCGCGTGCGGCGTGGTCGCCAGGCAAGCGCACGGCGCCGCCGATCTCTACTTCCGTGCCCCACAGGAGCAGCACGTCGGGGTGTGTTTGCCGAAGGGCGGGAAGGCGCTTGTCCAGGATCCGCCGCCAGGGATAGTGCCCGGCGAGCAGAACGAGGATCCGAAACCCAAAGCGGATCATCTGCCTGACCGTCTCGACCAAGATCTGCTCCGCGGCCTCCTCCGACTGGTACAGGGTCCACATGAACCCTCCGTGACCTCCACCGCCTCCCCACCACATCGTCGGCAGGAGGAGCCCTCCGGTGCGTTCTGCGACCTGGATGCAGATCTGTTCCGCCTTTAGGCCGTCCAATCCGACGGGCAGGTGCCAGCCGTGATGCTCGAGAAGGCCGAGCGGCCAAAAGGCGATGGGGCGGGTGCGGACGATCTCGGCCAGTTCGTCGGGTCTCAGTTCCTCGTACCGCCGGACGCGACCCTCTCGGCGACCGGCTGACGGTGACTGGGTGGATGGCATCGGTAGACCTCCGTGGTGTGATCTATTCGGGTTCTCCAGATGTGGACAGAAAGAGCGCGTCGGCCGGCATGCCAGGCTTGAGTCGCCCTCCAGGGTTGTGCAACACGATCTCGACCGCGTACACGGTGTTCAGCCGCTCTTCCTTGGTCGCGACGTTGCGCGGCGTGAACTCGGGGTGGTCGCTGATCTGGGCCACCTGGCCCTCGAACTTGCTGCCCGGGAAGCTGTCCACCGCGACCTGAACTTCCTGCCCAAGCTGCACCTCTCCCATCCGGTTGACCGGGACGTAGACGGTCAGGACCAGTCTGCTCAGGTCAGCGACGCTCAGGACCGTGGCCGCGGGGGCGGCCAGTTCCCCTACGCGCAGGGCTTGGTCCAGGACGACGCCGTCAACGGGACTGGTCAGCGTACACCTGTCCAGGTGGACCTGCAGTACTTGAGCCTGCGCTTCGGCCAGGCGGACTCCCGCCTCAGCAAGGGCGACCTCTTCGCCCGTCGGCCCGGCGACCAGGTCATCCAGCAGGGCCTGGGACACGGCGACCCCGGCTTCAGCTATGCGGACCTGCCCCTCGGCAGCGTTTGCCTGGGCGGCGAGGCCCAACGGCTGCTTTCGGAGTTGCCACAGCCAGTCCAGAACCGTTTGGGCCGTCACCAGGTCGGCCTGTGCGGCTGCCAGTGCCTCCTCAAAGCTTCTCACTCGCCAATCGGCGGCCTCGCGCGCTTTTGTCCCCTCCTTGACTTGCCGGGCCAGCAGTCTTTCCCTGTCTAGCTCCGCCTCTGCCAGGAACACGGCCTGTTCGGCGAGCTTGACCTGGGCCTGCGATTCGACGATCTGGGCGTTCAGCTCCTGCGGGTCCTCCAGCACGTCCCGGGCGTTCTCCCAGGCAGACTGTGCTCCCTCTTGCCCTGCACGTGCCAACGACAGCGCTGCCCTGGCCCCAGCGATCTCCTCGGCGCGTGGACCGGCCTGGGCCAGCGCCAGCGCGGCCTCTGCCGCAGCCACGGCGGAGCGCGCTTCCGTCAGCCTGTCCAGGATATGCGTGCTGTCCAGCACGACCAGCACGTCTCCGGCCTGGATCTCCTGGCCCTTTGAGACCTTGATCGAGGCGATCTGCCCCCCCAATGGGCTGGCAATGCGGATCTTGTCTGCCTGGATCGTGCCCGACGCAGCTAGCAGGCCCTGGTTCTCATCGGCCTCTGTGAACACTGCCCGCAGCCATCTGAATGCCTCAAGGTCCCCGAGGTCGCCCCCCCCAACCTGGCACGACACAAGAGCAACCACAAGACCTGCGATGGCCCAGGCAGACCGTTTCCCCTTCATCTCGCACCTCCTTGTCCGTGACGGGTCACCCCCGAAACACCGCGTCGGCGGGCATGCCCGGCTTGAGTGCGCCGTCCTCATTGCCAAGGCCGATCTCGACCGCAAAGACGAGATGGACCCGTTCCTCCTGCGTCGACACGTTGCGCGGCGTGAACTCGGCCGTGTCGGCGATGTGCAGGACCGTGCCGTGGAAGGCGCGACCCGGCGCACTGTCCACCGCCACCTCTACGCTCTGCTCCAGGTGGATATGCCCGACCTGCGTCTCGGGAACATAGACGGTGAGTGTGACTCGTCTCAGGTTAGCGATGGTGGCCAGGGTTGCTCCTGGCGCGGCAACCTCGCCGCGATGAACCGGGAGGTCTGTCACGGTCCCGTCGAGAGGGGATCGGACCTTCATCTTGTCTCTCTGAGACCACAACGTGATCAGCGCCGCACGCGCCTGGTCAATGCGTGCTTCCAGGGCAGCGATCTGTTCCGCGGACGCGCCAGTTCGGAGCGCGTCCACCTGGGCCTGGGCGATCGCGGCTTGAGCTTCGGCCTGAGCCAGGGCGGACAAGGCCGCGTCCACCTGAGTCTCCAGCTCCTGAGGGTGCTGCCGCTGCGCATAGAGCTGGCTCAGCGACGCCTCGAGTCCCTCCACCCGGGCGGCGGTGGCATTGACGCCCACCCACGACTGCCACCAGGCGTTGGGGGCCAGGTGCGCCTCCATGGGCAGGGAAGGCACGGTGTACTCGGCATAGCTGCCGGGCGAGCCGGGAATCGGAACCTTGTGACGGCTCCCTGGCCCTCCCGCGTCCATGATCCTCTCCTGCGCCTCCCCGAACTGGTCTTTGCCGATCTCGGCAGCATCCTTGAGCGCCAGGCTCTCGGCCAGGCGATGTTTCTCCGCTTCGATCTGGGCCTGCAGGACGGCGATCTGCATGCGGATCTCTTGGGGGTTCTCGACCAGGGCCGTCGTATCGCTGACCGCCTGCGTGGCAGCGATGCGGGCTGCTTCGGCCTGCGCCAACCGGGCTTCGGCGGCGGCGATCTGTCCTTGTCTTGCCCCTGCTCGCGCGCGGGCCAGGTCTGCCTCGGCGAGGGCGATGGCCGCTTGGGCGGCCTCGATCTGCGCATCCAACAATGCGGTGTCGAGTTGGGCGATCGTCTGCCCCGTCACGACCTCCTGCCCTTCTTCGACCAGGAGCGCGCTGATCGGGCCTCCATACTCGCTGGACACGGAGACCTCTTCGCCCTGGATCACGCCTGACGCCTCGACCACGACGCCGTTGGAGGCGTTCCGTGCTCCGTTCTGCGCTTGGGCTCGGCTGCCTCGCCAAAGGGCCCCTGCGAGGCAGCTCAGGACGACGGCGGCAGCGATTCCTATGATAACCTGCTTCCAGCGCGAGCGGCGTCCAGGCAGCCTGGGCGCTGCGCTTGTGGCGGAGACGCCGGGCAGTCCAACGGAGTGCTCCTGTCCTGTGGGCGCCTTCTCCTGTCCGGCATCGCTCTTCTGCCCGCCTTCAGGTTCGGGCGATTGCATCAGGCGGCGGGCACGCGCCAGGCACTCACGTTTCTGCTCCTTGTCGTCCACGCTGCGGCTCAACCACAGCCACGCCATCGGGTCCCCTGGGTGCTGGCGCACAGCCCGCGCGAACAGACTTTGCGCTCTGGCACGCTGTCCTGAACGGAGCGCGTCAATTCCCTGGGTCAGGTGCTCCGGCGATCCCGGGGTCACCTTGTTGGGTTCTGGGTTTTTCATCTCCATCAATCCCCTCTTGCCTGTACAGATGAGATAAACACGTCCTCCAGGGTCGGCGCGATCCACTCGACGGCGCGCACATCGATCCCACCGTCGGCCAGCAGCTTCCACACTGGCTCCCTGAAGGTCGTGGCATCGGGTACGACGGCGTGGATCTGCGCACCATAGAGCGCGATCTCGTCAAAGGGAATGAGCCCGCTCTCCTTGGCTTGGCGCAGAACGCGGGCGGCCCGCTCGCTGTTTGCGCAGTCGATCTCGAGCACGTGACCGTGCATCTGTGTGCGCTTGAGTTGGTCGGGGGTATCCAGGGCGATCAGCCTGCCTTTGCTCAGAAAACCGACGCGCTGGCACAGCTCCGCTTCGTCCATATAGTGCGTGGTTACCAACACCGTCACGCCCTCCTTGGCCATGGCATAGATCAGCCCCCAAAACTCGCGGCGGCTGATCGGATCGACGCCAGCGGTTGGCTCATCCAAAAAGACGACCCTTGGCTTGTGAACGATAGCGCACCCCAGGGCCAGACGCTGCTTCCAGCCGCCGGAGAGATTGCGGGTCAGCTCCTGTCCCCGACCCTGCAATCCGGCCATGGCGATGATCTCGTCGTGACGGCGGCGCAGTTCCTGTCGCTTCAGCCCATAGGCCTGCCCGTAGAAGCGGATGTTCTCGCTGGCGGTCAGGTCGTTGTAGAGCGTAAAGAGCTGCGACATGTAGCCGACCTGGGCCTGCATCTTTTTCGTCTCTACTGCGGGGTTGTAGCCCAACACGCGCGCCTCGCCCCCTGAGGGCTTGAGCAAACCCAGCAGCATGCGAATGGTGGTCGTCTTGCCTGCCCCATTCGGCCCCAGCCAGCCATATACCTCACCCTGATTGACGGTGAAACTGACGTGGTCAACGGCCACGAATGTGCCAAATGTCTTGGTCAGATCCCGGACCTCGATAGGGTGCTGATAGGTGTTCATATCCTGCACAGCGCTTGGTTCATCTCTCCTGCCGCCTCCTCCGGATCAACGAGATAAAGGCCTCCTCCATCCGCACTTCGATCTCGCGCATGCCCTGGCAGGCGATGCCCTGCGCGGCCAATGCGACCTCGATCTCGACCTGGCATCTGGCGATATCGTCGACAAAGACGTGAAGCATCAACCCGTAGGTCTGGACTTCGAGCACTCCCTCCAGGCCAGACACAATCTGTTCCGCGGGCACGAAATCCGACGGCGTGAATTCAAGCAAGCGCCCGGATACCATCCGCTTGATCCCCTGCGGCGACTCTTGGGCGATCAACTTGCCTTCATACATTAGCCCCACCCAGTTGCATCGTTCGGCCTCGTCCATGTAGGGCGTGCAGACCAAGATGCTCACCCCCTTTTCGGCCCTCAGGTTGCCCAGCAGGTTCCAGAACTCACGCCGGCTGACTGGATCGACGCCCAGCGTGGGCTCGTCGAGCATCACCACCTGCGGCTCGTGGACCAGACTGCACGCCAGGGCCAGTTTCTTCTTCATACCGCCCGAGAGTCGCCCTGCCAGGCGATCCGTGAACGGACTCAGCCCGGCAAAGTCAAGCAGTTCGGGAATGCGTGTGGCCTGCTCAGCACGCTGGACGCCGTGCAGATCGGCAAAGAAGCGCATGTTTTCCATCACCGTCATATCCGGGGGCAGGGCGAACTGCTGCGCGATGTACCCCACGCGCTCGCGGATGGCGTACGTGTCGCGCATAGAGTCGTATCCGAGGATCGAGCTCTCGCCGCTGGTCCTGCGGAGCAGACCCAGGATCACGCGCGTCGTCGTCGTCTTGCCCGCGCCGTCCGGCCCGATCAACCCGTAGGTCTCTCCCCTGCGCACCTGGAGCGTCACGCCGTTGACCGCCTGGACGACGCCGGTCTTGGTCCGGAATCGCTTGCTCAAGTCCTTGGTGCGAATGGTGACTTCTGCCATCTTGCCTCTTGGTACGTCTTGGTCTACGGTTCGGTTCAACTGTCTGACGCCCTCCGAAGGCCCCTGGGACCTCTGTGCCCCCGGTGGCTAGGGATGGATCTCTTCAGCAGCCTCCTGGCGGACGCACAGACCGTCAAAGACCAGGTCAACCACAGATTGGGCGAGCATATGGCACTCCTCGGGGCTCGGCGGAGGCTGGATCCCGCGCATGACCGGCGCGACGGGCACGACAAACATACCGACGATCATCCTTGCCGTCGTGGAGGGATCGACCGGGCGGAAAACGCCGCGTGCGATCCGCCTGGCGACAAACGCCCGGATGTGCTCGCCCAGGTTCTGCATCCGCTCAGAGACAAGATCCTGCAGTACGGCGTCATCCAGCCACGCTTCGAGGAGTAGCGTGCGAGAGTACGCGAGTTTCGAGGTCATGACACGGTATCCCTCCGCCACCAGATCGATGAGGTCCTGGCGGCTTTCCAGGCCGTCAGCCTGCCGAAAGATGGCCTGCACGTCCTCACTCATCTCCTCCAGAATGGCGACCAGGATTTCCCCTTTGCTGTCAAAGTAGTGATACAGTGTTCCCTCGGCGAGGTCGACGGCTTCGGCTATCTCTCTCGCCGTTGTGTGACGGTAGCCCTTTTCTGCAAAGATGGGTGCGGCGGCGGCGAGGATCTCTTTCCTGCGGCGCTCGATCCGCCGCCGTCGGCGGTCCTCTCGTTCTGTCATGGTCGTCGTCCCTTTCCTCGTTCAAGCTCAGGCTTGGCTGGGTGAGCATAGGCTCGATCTATCAAGGAAATCCTCGTAGAGTTGCCGACATTGTAGCACGTCCAAGTCCTCTGTCAAATCCGGTTCGGAGGGACGGCTCTCCGGTGTTGACTTTTCCGATGCGCGCTAGTAGAATGACCTGTGCGTACGGGTCTGGGACAGGGGACAAGGTCAGCAACCGCAGGGACAAAGGAGGGCACGACATGGGACGGATTCCGATCGCACTGCAGTTGTACTCGATCCGCGGCGACTGTGAGCGAGATCTGCCCGCCACACTGGAGGCCGTGGCGGAGATGGGCTACGAAGGCGTCGAATTCGCAGGATACTATGGGCGCTCGGCAAGAGAGCTGCGCACGCTGCTCGATGACCTGGAATTGGCCGTCGCGGGCACCCACATCGGCCTGGATACGCTGTTGGGCGATTGCCTGGCAGAGACCGTCGAGTTCAACCGGGCGCTGGGCAACCGCTTCCTCATCGTGCCCGGCCTGCCAGAGGCGCGTCGCAACTCGCGCCAGGCATGGTTGGGGACCGCCGCTATCTTTGATGAGATCGCGGGCAAACTGGCCGAGGAGGGCATGTTCACCGGCTACCACAACCACTTCATCGAGTTCTCGCCGATGGATGGCGAGCTGCCCTGGGATACTTTTTTCAGCAACACAGGGCAGGACGTGGTCATGCAGGTGGACATCGGCAATGCCTTGCACGGCGGCGGGGATCCCATCCCCTACATCGAGCGCTACCCCGGTCGGGCGCTCACCGTGCACCTCAAAGAGTATTCGGCGACGAATCCCCAGGCGCTCGTTGGCGAGGGGGACGTGGACTGGGGGCGGGTCTTCCAGTTGTGCGAGACCGTCGGCGGCACCCAGTGGTACATCGTTGAGCAGGAAAGCTACGCCTACCCACCGCTCGAGTGTGTGGACCGCTGCCTCAAGGCGCTCAGGGCGATGGGCAAGTAGATAGTTGCGGATCTGAGGATGGAAAGGACAATGACTATGGCGTACAAGGTTGAAACGGTGGGCCTGCTCAGTCCCGGCGACATGGGACACAGCGTGGGCCAGACGCTGAGGGAGAACGGCCTACGGGTGATCACTTGCCTCCAGGGGAGGAGCGAACGCACGCGCGGTCTGGCTGCAGAAGCGGGCATTGAGGACGTGCCGACGTATGGCGCGCTCGTCCAGGAAGCGGACCTCATCCTCTCCATCCTGGTTCCTGCGCAGGCGGGGAATGCCGCGCACAGGGTCGCCGAGGCCATCTCGGAAACGGGCGTCAAGGTCGTCTATGCCGACTGTAACGCCATCGCACCACAGACCGTGCGCGCGATCGGCGAGGAGATCGTCAGCGCAGGCGGGCAGTTCGTGGACGCCTCGATCATCGGCGGCCCGCCGCGCGGCGGCAGCAGCCCGCGGGTCTACGTCTCCGGTCCAGACACGCGTCCCTTTGAGGCCCTGGGCAGGTACGGGCTGCACGTCATTCCCATTGGGGCAGAGATCGGCCTCGCCTCGGCGATCAAGATGTGCTATGCCGGCTGGACAAAGGGCTCGACGGCCCTGCTCACCGAGATCCTCACCGCGGCCAAGGTCTTGGGCGTGTTCGACGCCCTGCAGCAGGAATACGAGCGCAGCCAGTCTGCCCTGATCCGCCGTATGCAGGGCCTGCCCGCCATGCCGATCAAATCGCGTCGCTTTGTGGGCGAGATGGAAGAGATCGCCAAGACGTTCGGCCACGTGGGCCTGACCCCCAACATACACTCCGGCGCGGCCGATATGTACCGCTTGGTCGGCAGCACCCACCTTGCCGACCGGACTCCCGAGGACACGAGCCCTCTGCCTTCGCTCGAGGAGACACTGGCGGCCCTGGCCGACGCCCTCCCGCGGTCCGGCGGTGACGAGGGATCGTCCTGAGGTAGGGGCACATCGCCGGTCGTAGCATCTATGGAGAAACACTTGGGCGTTGCTTTGCGTATAGCGGATGTGGCGAGCTATCGAATGAGGAGGTTCTGATGAAGCTTCTGTTCCGTTGGGCGATCACTGCATTGGCGATCTTTATCGCCGCCTGGCTCGTACCGGGCATCCGGGTGGATGGGGGCGGATGGGTTCTCTACGCCGTCATGGCCGTCATTTTGGGACTGGTCAACGCGGTCGTGCGGCCGCTGCTCAAGTTCCTGACCTGCCCGCTCATCCTGCTCACGCTGGGGCTGTTCGTGCTGGTCATCAATGGGCTGACCTTCTGGCTGGCCTCATACATTGCCGTCAACTGGTTCAACGTCGGCTTTCACGTGGATGGCTTTTGGCCGGCATTCTGGGGCGCGCTCATCGTGAGCATCGTCACCGTCGTCTTGGCAGGATCGAGCAGGGACGACGACGAGGACAAGGACAAGTAGGATCCTCCCTTGAAGGTCAAGAGCTCCTCGACGCCTATCGAGGAGCTCTTGACGGATCCCCCAAGCACCATCGATGTCGATCCGTCCCGGCGCGAGGCAAGAATACAGCGCTCCGCCGGGATCCAGTCCCAGCGGAGCAAGTCGATGCTACAGTGCGGCTTGGATGAGCGGCCGCAGCTCGTTGCTGTCTGTGTGACGTCCGGTCTCGAGCTTGGAATAGACCAGTTCCCCGTCGACTTTGACCTCAAAGGCCCCGCCACCGGAAGGGATCAGTTCCCAGGATGTGATTTTGGGTTCGAACTCTTTGATCAGGTCAGTCGTGACACTCACGACTCTAGGGGTGTAGTTTCAAGCAGTGCAGTATTCGATCGAGATCTTTGCCATGGTGGGATCCTCCCTTTACGCATGTTTCGGTCGCACCGTCGGCCCTCCATCGAGGGTATCCCAAGGGGTAGCTGCAGTATAGCACACTCTGATGCCTCCGTCAATGCGTGCGGCTCCTCCGTGTACATCCGGTATCCGGCGGGACTTCGCGGGATCGGGGGCAGAAACCCCCATTCCTCGTACAGACGGACCGTATTGGGGTGGGCGCCAACTGCCCTGGCGATATCCGAGGTGCGTAGATAAGAGCGTCTGGCCACTGCTTGACCCTCTGCCCCCTGGGGTGGGTGAATCCTGTCCTGGCCGTGGTCCGTGCCACGCAGTTGGGCGTGCGAGAGCGACCCCCTCACGTTGGCCTTTGGGCTGCCCTCAGGGCAAGAGATGCGCGCTGGCTTCCAGTGCCGCCAGGTTAGCGGTGGCGACCTCTTTTCGCTGTGTCTCTCGGGCTATGGCCTCGACAGCCTCAAACGGGTACCAGCCCTCTCGACG
Organism: Anaerolineae bacterium; assembly: GCA_016783145.1. Classification (GTDB taxonomy): domain Bacteria; phylum Chloroflexota; class Anaerolineae; order JAFGEY01; family JAFGEY01; genus BS750m-G44. Next base: position 3,421 of record JADHXD010000045.1, on the reverse strand, counting down.
CAGCACAGCGCCCATGGATAGGATAGCCCGGTTTCGCCGCGTGGCGCGATAGGCCAAGTTGCGAAAGTCGAGAGGGATGACCTGAGCAGCGGTTTCGAGGGGCAGCAGGTCGCAGGCGACATAGGCTCTGTCCTCCGCTGTCATCGCCGCCAGCCAGTGCTTGGCTTTGGCCAATCCCTCCTCTGCGATCAGGATCAGCACATCCGGGCGCGGGACCCCCGTGTAGCCGATGGGCTCGGTGTCCATGATCACTTCGCATACCGAGTGCCCGGTCATTACCGTGACCGGGTAGTCGTCGCGCTGTGTGGCATAGAGCCCAGAGAGCACGGCTCCACGCCCCAGCAAGTGTCCCGTCGATCGCACCCTGCCTCCAGCCGCGCCAGCGATCACCACTTTGAGACGCTGCTGCACATCGGCAGGGAAACGTGGTTCGAGGGAACGTTCGTCGCTTGGTCCTGTGCCCTGGAACCCCGCCATCTCTGCCGCCGCTGCCCGGTGGTACGCGCGCGCGTATTCGGGGCGGTCGTTCTGCGCCAGGACGCCCGTGGCCCAACCACCGTACTCGAGCAGTTCGTACATAGCCTTCTTGGTGAAGCGGTTGTTGGGAGTAAAGTAGGCCGTACACAGCTCCCAGATGTCGATCAGTGCGAACCCGTCCTGCTGCAGCGCTTGCTCGATCAACCCCGACAATCCCTGGTCAAACACGGTGCTCCGGGCGACGAACCGCGCCCCACAGACAGAGACCGTAGCACACAGGTCAAGTGGGCGTTCGGGGTTGCCCTGTCTTGTGGTCGAAGTCACCGCTCCGTGAGGCGTCAGGACTGAGTGCTGGCCGCCGGTCATCCCAAAGTTAAAGTTGTTGGCGACCAATACGGTCAAGCCCACGTTGCGCCTTGCGGCGTTGAGCAGATGGTTCCCTCCGATGCCGCAGCCCCCATCGCCGATCAGCACCACCACGTGCAGGTCGGGGTTCGCCAGCTTGATCCCGGTAGCATAAGTGATCGACCTGCCGTGCAGGCCGTGAAAGGCGTTGGTCGCAAAGTACCGGTCCGACAGCCCCACGCAGCCAATGTCGGTGACAATGACGACAGAGTGCGGATCCCACTGTAGGGAGACCAGGGCGTGGTCCAACTCTCTGAGGATCGTGTGATGGCCGCAGCCAGGACAGAAGGGAAAAGGGAGCATCGAAGCGTCGAGATAGGTGGCGATATGAGCTGGGGCAGGGGTCTGTGTGGATCCTTCGGTCATCGCAGCCCCCCTGTGTCGAGGATCTGTCCGGGTGTGATCAGCTCGCCATCCAGACGGTGCACGCCGACTACGTGCGCGCCGGCCACGTGCGCGCCGGTCACGTGCGCGCCGGCCACGTGCGCGCCGGTCACGTGCGCGCCGGCCACGTGCGCGCCCCCGCAAGCCAACCGCTCGACCTCTCGACGTATCTGTCCGTCATTCAGCTCGGCCACCACGACCTGCCGGATGCCGCGCATCGCCTCGCGCAGCGCCCGTTCCGGCAGCGGCCACAAGGAAAGCAGAGTCAGCGCCGACACGGCCCGACCGGCTCCACGTGCCTGACGTACGGCCTCGTCCATTGCCCGTGCTGTGATCCCATAGCTGACCAGCAGCACATCGGCGTTTTCCTCCGGATGCGCGTCGATCCTCACCCGCTCGATCTCGTGCGCATGTTCCTCGATCTTGGCGATCAGGTGGCGGTTGAGGCGTTCGACTTTATCCGGGTCCTTGGTCAGGTAGCCGCGCTCATCGTGCGTTGAGGTCGTGAATCGAAGCAAGTGTGGCCCACCAAAGGGGCTCATGGGCACGTTCTGATCTGCAGAGGGATAGTCGCATGGCAGGTAGAGACACTCGTTCGGTGCGGTCGCTCGCTCCCGGACGGCCACAGGGGATACGCTGCCCATGTCCACGGTGTCCATCGTGGAGGCGACCTCTTTGTCGGCCAGCAGGAATACCGGACAGCGAAACCGTTCCGCCAGGTCAAACGCGCAGAGGGTCAGCGTGTAGCAGTCGGCCACGGTCGCCGGGCAGAGGACGATGACCGGATAGCCGCCGGACGTGCACCAGCGGATGAACTGTGCGTCTCCCTGGGCCGCTGTCGTCGCTCCGCCGGTCGCCGGGCCCATGCGCTGTACGTCCACGATGACCAGCGGCACTTCGCCCATGATCGCCAGGCCGATGTTCTCCGAGTAGAGGCTGATCCCCGGGCCGCTGGTCGCCGTGAATGCCCGCCTCCCGGTCATCGCCGCGCCGATGCAAAAGCCCAGCGAGGCGATCTCGTCCTCGCCCTGGATGGCGATCCCGCCCGCGCGGGGCAGCTCGCGCATCATGGTCAGCAAGATCGGTGTGGCTGGGGTGATCGGGTACCCGGCGAAAAAGTCGCATCCGGCAGCCAGTGCTCCTCGGGCAATGGCTGTATTGCCGTCCAGGAATTGTCGCATAACGGTTCGCCTCATAATGATCTGTCGGTAACGGCAAGAGTGTACGCTTCCCTCAGCGATCTGTCAAGTTCTTGACGCCTGGATAGCGACGTGGTAGAATTGGGAAGACAGTAAATGAAAACTTTTTTCAAGAGGTGAGCGATCGTGGATGTCGTCGACAGTGACATCGCCCAGGTGCTTCGCCACGCCGGATATCGAGTAACGCGGCCTCGCATGGCGATCTTGAGCGTGCTGCAGGAAAACCGGGAATACCTCAGCCCTCAGGAGATCCATCGTCGCGGAAGAGAACGATACCAGGGCTTGGGACTGGTGACCGTGTACCGGACACTGCAGATCCTGGACGGGCTGGGCATCGCCCGGCGCGTGCACACCAGGGACCGTTGTCACAGCTATGCCCTGGCCAGAGGCGACAGGCACTACCTGGTCTGCCGTCGCTGCGGGCAGGTCCTGGAATTTCCCTGCGATGGGTTGGTCCCCCTGGTGGAGAGCGTGCGGCAGGAAACCGGTTACCTCATTGAAGGCCACCTGCTAGAGATGACCGGGCTCTGCTCGGAGTGCCAATCCCAGGGAGGGGCGGACAGATGAGCGGCGTGTTTGGCCTTTGGCGGTTGGCCGGTAGATTCGCGCTCGTCGTCCTGCTGCTCTGCGCTGCCCAGGGCTGTGCGGGGCGAGGGCCCGCGGCCGAGGGAGGAGGTGGGCTCACGGTCACGGTCAGCATTCTGCCCCAAAAGTACTTCCTGGAGCGTATCGGTGGCGAGCACGTGCGCGTGAATGTGATGGTCGGCCCGGGAGATGAGCCCCACTCCTACGAGCCAAAGCCGGATCAGATGCGGGCCTTGAGCGAGTCAGTGGCCTATTTCCGCGCTGGCGTGGAGTTCGAGGACGCCTGGCTGGGCAGGATCGCTTCGGCAAACAACGAGTTGCGAATTGTGGACACGCTCGCGGGCATTGAGCGCCTGTCGGCACCGTCATAC
>JADHXD010000044.1 GCA_016783145.1 Anaerolineae bacterium | reverse complement strand
TGGGTGGCTGTACGATGTGCCCATCACTTTGACACGTAACGGGGTCAGCTATCGGGTTGGTTTCAGTTGGTAAGGTGCATATGTCAGAACACGAAAACAACACTATGCACGTGTTTTTGACTCATCCGGAAAGGTCTATAGCACAGAACAGCGGAGCGGACAAAGCGTTTCTATGGATCGCAGAGCAGCACCCGGACCACACCGACGTCCGCCTCGACCCACACGCCGTGGTTCGCTTCATCGCCGTTGCGACGACGGTCGACGATGAACGCGCCGCGCTCGTCGAGGTGTCCCTCGTCGATGTGGATGAACGGCACTTGGTGCTTGCACAGAAAGCCGTTCGCCAGGGAGGCATCTCGCGCCTGATCTGGCGGCAGCTTGGGGCGAAGCATGACCCGGTAGCTGGCCCCGAGGAAGTAGAGCTCTTGCCGGCTTGCCTGGATCACCAGGCCTCGCCCGCGGTCCTCAGGCCGATGCTCCCCGGGACGGTGACGCCAGTCCTTTGGCTGCCGCGTGGACCCGTCGTCATACTCGACCAGGCCCAGCCAGCCGTCCAGGTCGAGCAACTGCTCTCGCTGGTTCTCTTCTTGGATCACGGCGTGGACCTTGCCCGTGCCCTGATAGCGGAGCAGGAGCGGGATCGCTGAAGCGACCGCGCAAAAGCTGTCCACGAGCGGCTGGTGCTCGGGGCGCACCGAACCATCCGCGGCGATGATGCGCTCGATGGCAAAGAAGGCGTACCCGATGGCACCATAGTCGGCGATAGCGCGGAACATGTTCCACGCGTTTGATCCCCCGGGCGCTGACTCGGGGACAAAGAGGGGGTTGTCGTCGCGGGCATAGGCCGCGCAGATGGCCTCGTACCCCCTGGAGTCCGGGATGTAGATGTCGGGGGCGATCAGGTCCAGGTGCGGCGCGAACCACTTGTAGATGTCCAGCACCACGCTGATCGGGCCGCCCGAGGGGTAGGATTCGCCGGCGAGCGCCCACTCGCGCTCGCCCAGCCAGGCGTTGGTGTACATGGGGATGTCGTAGACCTCTTTGCCCCCCTTGGCAATGCAGTCGATGTAGCTGGCGATCGACCAAGAGGTCATCACCTCGCCCGCGGACCAGCCGAACAGCTCGGGCCAGGTGCCGGCCTCTGCGCCGCCGGCCTGCTGCCACAGGTCGTACACCCGTCCCTGTCCGTTGGCCCTCATCCTTTCCACCAGCTCTGCGGGCACAGGCCCGTGGTAGCAGGCCTGGGCCTCGGGGCCATGGTCGCGGTCGCTGCCCAGGATGCCCGGCTCGTTCTCGATCTGCAGGGCGATCACGGTGCGCTCTGCGCTGTCGTGTGCTTTGAGATAGGCACAGAGCTCGGTGAAGGCGCGCTGGTCGGCGTCAAGGGTGGCCTGGCAGTGGGAAGAGAGCACCCAGATGCTGCGGCCGGTCGGCGCCGTGACCCGCTTGAAGCGCCCTGGGTCGGTCTTGACCCACGCCGGTGCATAGTCCATGCTGCCGTTCTTCCAGGTGGCGAACCAGAGCAGGACGAGCCGGACGCCATTGCGTCGCGCGCACTCCAGAAGGGCATCCACGCTCTGAAAGTCAAAGACGCCCTCCTCGGGCTCGATCTGCTCCCAGTACACCGGGATCTCGAGGGTATTGCCGTTGATCAGCTTGAGCGCTCGGAAGGCTGTCTCGGCCTCTGCGGCGTTGTACCCGCTGGAGTTGCGGGCCTGTCCGCCGATGGGGAAGAAAGGCTCTCCACGTACCGTGAACACGCGATCGATGATGGTCATTGGACTCCTCCGAAACAACTATCGTACCCTGATGTGGGCGGGCTACAGCCCGACGATTCCCTTTCTCTCGTCGGCCTCGCTCAGCGTTCTGACCATGATCAGGAGGAACAGCCCCCTTGGATCCAGCGCTTCCACCAGCATCCGGAGCTCATCGGGTTCGAACGCGCCCCGGATGAGCAGGGGACGCCCGGCTTCTTGGATGCGCTGAAAGCAGGGCACCATAGCCTCGATGGGCGGACCGCTGGCGTCGTTGTTGACCTCAAGGCAGCGGATCTCTTCTATCTCCAGGAAGGCGTCGAGGAGAAACATGGAGGTGGAATGAAGATGCATAAAGTTGCACTCAAAGCGGCTGGCCAGCATGCGATCGGTTGGCTGGACCAACCTGCGATACAGCTCGGGCGAGTACACGGCGGTGGCGTCCTCTTGCATGCGGATGATGGGCCCTGGCGCCCACAGCGAGTACTGAGCGTCAAAGTAACCGCCACAGAAAAGCGGAATGCGCTCCCACACCTCCTCTGTGACCTGGCAAAAGATCTCACCCAGGGATTCCAGGAGCTGCGCGGTCCTGAGTGGCTCGTCGATGCAGTCGAGGATGCTCTGGCTATGTCCTCGCAGTACGGCGTGCATATCCGTGGGGCCGATCTCTGCACCGTGGCTCACCGGGAACTGGCCGTCCGCTACCCTGACCAGCGCTTCTGCCAGTTCGAGGTATCTCTGGTACCAGGGGTTGTGCCGGTCGACGCGGATCCGGAGCGCCTCATCCCAGGGAAGGTGCTGCTCCTCGCCCATCACGTTCTCGGGCAAGACCCTGACCCTGCAGCCCAACATGCCGGGCAGAAAGGGCACCGCTACCTGCATAGGGCCGACGCCGCGGACCAGATCATCCTCGATGAGATCGCCCTCGCGGATCATGCGCACGTGGTCCTCGACCAGGTCCTGTGGCACGAGCATCTCTGGCGTGAGGTAGCGGCTCTCTGCCCAGCGTTGGCTGGCAGAGAAGGCCTGCAGGGGAAACCATCCGACCAGCGTGAAGCCAATCAGAGGCCGGTCCACATCGGCGCGGCTCCAAAAGTCCCTGTAGCGCGCGATCTTGGCTGGGTCGTTGCCAAAGGGCGCTTGAGTCATCTCGGCCTTCCTTCCTGCTTGCCCTCGCTTCGGCTGTGAGCGATGGAACCTGGCCCAGGTCATCCATTCTCCAGGTACACGCCGCTTGCGACCAGCGCCCGCCTCAGATCGGCATAGGGCAGTTCGCGGGTCCCGCAGCCCCGCTGGGCGCAGATCGCCGCGGCGGTGCCCGCCGCCTGCCCCTGTCCCATGCAGCACACCGTGTTCCGTGTGGACATGTGGGCATCGTGATCGGAGGTGATCATCATCCCCGAAGCCAGCAGGTTGTCCAGTCCCGCGACGCAGAGCGCCCTGTAGGGTATTCCATACGTGCCGCCATCCTTGATCTGCAGGCGCGGTGCGCTGTCGTGGAAGCCATAGGACATCACGTCATCCGCAAAGTGCCGTCCGCCCAACACGTCGTCAAGCGTGATGTCATAGTCGCAGGTGATCAGCCTGCCGCGCCGGATGCAGAGGGACGGGCTGGTGCGAGCGATGAATGCGTTTTCGCAGCCGGGCACGTGCTTTTTGAACAGCGCTATCGCCCTGGCTTGCCGCCGCCTCAGTTCCAACTCTGCCTTTGCGGCCTCATCCCGGTTCGTGGGGCTGGTGGGCATCCTGACGTTGAGCTTGACGAACATAAAGTAGTCATCGTGAACGGTGGTCGTGACCGTGGCCATACCGATCGCCCGGGCCTCATCCATGAACTCGGGGGGGAGTTTCTGGGAGATGCCCATCAGCCGAACGATCTGCCCGTCCCGCCCACTGCGCATGCCGGTGCTGTACTCCTTGACTGCGTCGTACGAGTCGAGAAATTCGTGGTATCTCTCCAGGCTCACACCGCCCACGCCGATGCTGTTCGCCACCGCATAGTCGTTCGGTTCAGAGTAGCCCGCGCCGGCATGGGCGGCGAGGTCTCCATACCCGGTGCAGTCCACAAAGGACCTGCCCAAAATGGCCTCTCTGCCAGAGTGGCTCTCGGCGATCACCCCTTTGACCCGAGAGCCTTCCACGATCGCTCCCGCGAGGTAGGTGTTCACGTACACAGAGACACCTGCTTCTACGAGCATCTCAAAGGCGACGAGCTTATATATCTCTGTGTCGATGGCGGTGCACACAGAGTCATAGTCGTATCCCAGCAGCATCTCGGCGTGCCCCGATGTGCCTCCGACCGCCGCGAGCCGATCGACGATTTCCTGGGGGATTCCCCTCACGACCTGGCGCTTTTCGACCCCTGGGAAGGCTTTCCACAGGTTGTAGTAGCTGTGAAGGGCAGTGCCTCCCTCGACGACGATCCCCCCCAGATACCCCTTGGCCTCAATCAGGACCGTCTCCGCGCCCTGGCGCGCGGCAGCCAAGGCCGCCACGACGCCTGCCGTGCCGCCCCCGGCGATGACGACATCGAACTCCCGTACCGGTAGCTGTCGAGCGGGTTCCACGTAGGTGTTCACACGTCCCTCCTTTGGTCAACATGCTTTTCCGAGCGTGAATAGGACCCTGGTCTATAGGACAGGATCGATCTCTCTCAGTGGGACCGCAGATCCGGCGTCGAACCAGTCCTCGATCAACCGGTAGGAGACAGAGACGCTGGGCGGCAGTCCGAGCGTCCCACGCCGCAAGCCGTGCTCCAGTTCGCCCCGCGTGATCCAGTGGGCGTGCTCGAGTTCGTCCTGATCAACCCGGATCGGGTCCCTGTGCGCTCGTGCTGTAAAGCCCAACATCAGAGAGGTAGGAAAAGGCCAGGGCTGCGACGAGTGATAGCGCATCTCTCGCACCCGGACGCCGGTTTCCTCGTGGACCTCTCGAACCACGGCATCCTCGATCGATTCGCCCGGCTCGACAAACCCGGCGATCGTCGAGTGCCTGCCCGTCGGCCACATGGGCTTTCGTCCCATCAAGCAGTGCTCGCCGCTTGTGACCAGGACGATGATCGCCGGATCGGTGCGCGGAAAGTGCCGCTGACGGCAGCTCTCGCTCGCGCAAATCCGCAGGTGACCGCCCTCGGCGCTGACGGTGAGGCTTCCGCAGTCGCCACAGAAGCGGTGACGGCGATGCCAGTAGGTCATCGCCCGAGCACAAGCCAGCAGGGCGCTGTCTTGCCCCTCCAACAGGGCGGCTACCTGCCGCAGGTCGTGGAATTGGCCCAGTTGCTCAAGGTCAGGTGGTGGCGTGTCATCCGGCGACGACAGTCCAACGGCAAACATGGCGTTCCCATCCCGTACGCCGAGAAACGTGATCGATTCGGCCTCGGGCAGGTGCTCCCGTGCCTGGTATGGCGAGAGCAGGACAGGCTGGAGGAACGAGTCTCCGGCGAAGAGGTTCCTTGACTTCCATAGGGGCACGAAACGGGTCGTTTCATCTTCCTGCCGGGACGCCAACCACTGCGTATCGCGTCGTCGACGGGATGCGCGGTTGAGGGAGTCCCCGGTGAATGTGTTCCGCAAGGAACGTGCATAGTGGTCCATAGTGTGCGTCCGCGCGCTCTCTCCTGCGATGGCCGTCGGCCCGAACGTGGCGGGCCTGGTGTACGGTGCGGCCTGCGCCTGAGCTTTGTGCCGTAATGGTAGCATCGATGTCCGATATGCGCAAACCGGGTGCTCCTGGTGCCGGGCGGGGCATCGATACCGCGTAGCTGCTCTTCCTACAGGGCAGAAGCGTTTGCTGCGCCCGATCCTAGCCGCCTGACCAGGTCTCAAATGGGCCATATGGCCGATGCAGGCCCAGTACAGCCGTGCTATGATTGGCGTAGATGGTGAGGGTTGATCTTGACGGCTCCATCGGGCTGAAAGGAGGCTGTGTGATGGGTTCAAGACAACCTTCCACGGCCCGCGCGATGAACTCGGGGGGCCCGTGGGCTGAGAACAAGACAGAGCTGCGGTCAAAAAGCTGTGGCTGGAAGTGTGGTACCGCAGCAGGACTGGTCGCGCTGCTCGTGCTTTCGGGGGTGCCGGCTTACGCCGACGAATCAGGCCTCGATGCTTCCGGACTCCCGCTTCCCTACCGATATGCGTGGGTGAGGCACGACGACACGCCCGTCTATGCGGCGCCAGGCGACCCGGCACAGATGACGCCGGTCCGCTTTATGTTCTCCAATATGTGGGTAAGCATCGTAGAAGAAACGGGTACAGAGCAGGAGGTCTGGTACGGCATTGGCAGAGAGGAATACGTGCGGGGGGAAGACCTCTGGCTGGCCAAGCCCTCCGCGTTTCAGGGCATTCCCCTCGGCGACCAACGTGAGTGGGTGCCTGGCTTTGTGGTCGGAAAGGATGTGAATGTGCGCGCCCGGCCCGGTGCGGCGTGGGACAATCCGCCGGTGGGTACGCTGCAGTACTATGACCTGGTGAGGGTTCTCGAGTATGTGGGTGCAGCGGACGGAGCGTGGTACCGGATCGGCGAAGGGCAGTACGTGCACAGTGACTATGTCCGGGTGGTAACGGCGGCACCGCGGCCCGACGGCGTATCTCCTGACGACAGGTGGATCGCGATCGACCTGGCCGAGCAGACGCTGGTGGCCTACGAGGGGGAACGCGCGGTGTATGCCACGATCGTGTCTACCGGGCTGCCGTGGTGGGCCACGCCGGGTGGCCTGTTCCAGATCCAGCGCAAGATTCGTGCGGGCGATATGCGCGGCAGCGGCGAGGATGGTGTGGTCTACTACTTGGTTCAGGATGTGCCGTGGACGATGTACTTTCACAAGGGGTACGCCCTGCACGCGGCCTACTGGCACGATGGGTTTGGTCATCCCCGGAGCCGGGGGTGCGTCAACTTGAGCCCACGCGATGCCAAGTGGCTCTTTGACTGGAGCACGCCTACCCTCTTGGGGGAGGACCCCCACGTGTTGGCCAGCCAGGATGACCCGGGGACCTGGGTCTATGTCTACAGCGCACCGGCTGAGGATGCCTTGCGGTAAGGCCGAGAAGCCCAGCGGTGAGTGGAAGGAGCCTGGAACGTACACCAGGCTCCTTTTTTCGTGCAACTTGCACGCAGGTGAGTTCGGTGATACCATTGGCAGGACGGTTGGGACGGACATCTTTTTCCCTGTGGACGTGGAGGAGGAACAATGAGGTACGAGCTGCCAAAGACCATTCTGGGCCGGACCGGCTTGGAGGTGACCCGCCTGGGCATCGGCGGGGCCTACTGCGAGACGCCCGATGGCTATCGCGCTGCGCTGGACTGTGGGGTCAACTACCTGGACACGGCACGGGCCTACCGGGATGGCGACGACGAGCGCGTGGTCGGGCAGGCCATCGCCGGTCGTCGCCACGAGATCATCCTGGCCACCAAGAGCGGAGAGCGCGACGCGGCGGGCGCCAGGAAGGACCTGGAAACCTCGCTGCGCCTGCTGGGCACGGACTATGTGGACATCTGGCAGATCCACTACCTGAACACGGAGTCCGAACGGGAGCAGGTGCTCGGACCGGGTGGGGCGATGGAAGCTGCGGTCAAGGCCCGCGAGCAGGGACTGGTGCGCTACATCGGCGTGACGGGCCACGAGTGGCCTGAGGTGGCCAAGGCGGTCGCTACCGGGCTCTTTGACACGGTTCTCTGCTGGTACAACTGCGCGCTGAGAGAGGCGGAGGACCTGCTCTTTCCCGAGGCAGCAGCCCAGGGGACCGGGGTGGTGATCATGAACGCCACCCGCACTGACAAGCTCTTGAACCCCAACGGCGTACCTGCACCAGAGGCCTTCTACCGATACGTGTTGGGTCACCCGGCAGTGAACCTGACCGTGATCGGCCTGCGCGACCTGGATCGCTTTCAGCGCGTGGCGCGCGCCCTGTCAGAGCGGGACACGCTGGAACCGGAGGAGCGACAGGCGCTCGAGGCGTACGGCGCGGAGATGCGCGCAGACGGCAAGCTGGGTTAGCTCAGGCGCACCAGGTAGTGGGTTGACCGATGGAGGTCACGAACCACGGACGGCTCACCGGGGGCGCTACATAGGTCTACTGCCTGGCGTGCTGGGAAAAAAGTCGGATGGACCACAGACTGCCGAGACCGCTGATACAGAAGGTGGACTGTGTACGGCTCTATGTGCCGGACCTGGAAGCCGGCCTCGCGTTCTATCGAGACCGGCTGGGGCATCCACTGATCTGGCGGGCAGAGAGCGCGATCGGCCTACGCCTGCCCGGTACGGATGCCGAGATCGTGCTGCACACCGAGCAGAGGGAACTGGAGGTCGATCTGAAAGTAGAGTCAGCAGATGCTGCCGCAGCCCGCTTTGAGGAGGCCGGCGGCAAGGTGGTCGCCGGACCGTTCGACATCCAGATCGGGCGCTGCGTCGTGGTCCGCGATCCGTGGGGTAACGAGTTCGTGCTCCTCGATGCCAGAAAAGGGCTCTTGCTCAGCGATGCACAGGGCAACGTGATCGGCAACGCGCCCCCGTGCACAGGGGGCTAGGCATTCCGGGACGGAGAGGATAGCGATGAGGACGACCCGCGAGCTGTTCCAACCCAAGCACCGCGGTAAGGTGATCGCCGCCCTGATCCTCTGTCTGCTCGTCCTGCTGGGGTCGGCTACGCTCGTCTCGTGGACACAGCGCGGTTTTGGCGCGGTGGAGGTGAGCAACCTCACTAACGCGATGCTGGTGGCGTGGATGTTTGCCTCGTCGCAGGTGATCGCGCCGCTTCCGATTTAGGGCGAGGAGGACAAGTGCCTGGGGGAATGCACCTGTGAGCAGAGCACGGATCTCGCTGTTCAGCCAGAGCCTGTTCGCCCTTGACCTGCTGGAGGCGATCGAGGCGACCGCTGCCCTGGGTTTCGATGCCATCGAGCTGGCGTGCTGCAAGCCTCACTTTGACCTGGAGATGGCACGCCGCGATCCGGAGCGTGTCCTGCGGGCCATCGAGCGATCCGGGTTGGCGGTCTCTGCGCTGTCCACGTTCAGCAGCTACACCGATCCTCGCACCGTGGACGATGAGCTGGCGGCAGCGGAGACCTTTATTCGTCTGGCTCCCACGTTCGGGACGCAGACGGTCAAGGTGAACCCGGGCCCGCCTGGCTCGGCCCTTGCCACACCCGCGCACTGGCGGTGCCTGGAGCGAGCTTTGGCGGAGCTCATCCCCCTGGCTCGGGAGATCGGGGTGCGGCTGGCCTTTGAGACGCACATGCGACAACTGACCGATACCCTGGCGTCGGCCAAGCGACTCATGACGCTGGCTCCGGCCGACGTCGTCGGCTTGACGGTCGACTATTCAAACCTGGTCTTTGCAGGCGACGACCTGGAACAGGTCGTCGCCGACCTCGGAGAGCGTACATACAACACCCATCTGAAGAATGGAACGATCGACGCTGCGGGCGGGTGGTGCTTTCACCCTTTGGATGTGGGGTGGACGGACTATGCGGTCGTGCTCGGGGCGCTTTGCGACGGCGGGTACGACGGCCCGCTGACACTCGAGTGTCTCGGACCCGACGCGAGAGAGCATCCACTGCGCACGGCACAGAGAGACCGTGAGATCCTCGTTCGCCTCCTCAGGCAGACGGGATGGGACATACCCAAGGGGATGATGTGATGAACACAACGCTGGACAGCAAGTCGTGGATCGAAGGGATCGACAAGCCGATCTCTGCGCTGGCCCTGGGCACCGCTTCTTTCCGCCTAGCCGACGCCCAACGGTGCTTTGAGCTGCTCGACGACTTCCGGCAGATGGGTGGCACGGTAGTGGACAGCGGCCGTCAGTACGGCGACAGCGAGGCTGTCATCGGGGAGTGGCTGGAGACCCGCCAGGCGCGCGAGCAGATGGTCCTCGTCACAAAGTGTGCACACGGCGCGAACGCGATCCTGCCATCCGTGGACTTTGAGGATCTGGTCACCCGTGAACTCGAGCAGAGTCTTGAGCATCTGCGCACAGAGGCCATCGATCTGTACATGCTGCATCGCGATAACCCGGCGGTGCCGGTGGGCAGGATCGTCAAGCGGCTGAACCAGGAAGTCGCTCGCGGGCGGGTGCGTGTCTTGGGGGCGTCCAATTGGACGTACGAGCGCGTGGCCGAAGCGAACCAGTATGCACTGCGAAACGGCCTACAGGGGTTCGCCGTGGTGAGCAACAACCTGAGCCTCGCCGTGCCCGCAGAGGCTTTCTACCCGCGCCTGATCTCAACGGACCGGGCAGGCGAGGGCTGGCACGAGAGGACCGGGATACCCCTGCTGTCGTGGTCCTCCCAAGCGCGCGGTTTCTTTACCGGCCGCTACACACCGGCGACAGAGCACGCCCTGCAGGGAGGAGAAGTGGTCGACCCCGATCCCTTCACGCAGCGCATGGTCGAGGTCTATGGAACAAGGGACAACCTGGAGCGGCTGCAGAGGGCGCGAGAGCTTGGCGAGAAGCTGGGCGGATATTCGGCCGTGCAGATCGCGCTGGCCTGGCTACTGCACAAGCCATTCCCGGTGGTGCCGGTCGTCGGACCACGCACGCGGGACGAGCTGGCATCGTGTGTCCGAGCCACAGAGGTCCGGCTGACAAAAGACCAGTGCCAGTGGCTGAGCGGGACAGCGGGAGAGGGGGCAGGATGATCGTTGAGTCGATAGACGTGTTCTACCTGTCCATGCCCCAGGTGCTGGACATCGGGGACGGGAGCCAGGATACGCTCTTGGTCCGAATCACGGGGGGCGGCTACGTGGGGTGGGGGGAGTGTGAGGCGTCGCCGCTGGTTTCCATCGCCAGCCTGGTCTGCCCGATGTCGCACAGCGCGTGCAAGCCCGTCCAGGCGTCCGTCCTGGGACAAGAGCTGGGTGGTGTGGACGACATCGCGCGCATTGGGGACCTGGTGCGCGAAAACAGCTTGGATCTCTTGCAGGCCGACCACACCCTGTCGGGCATTGACACCGCGATGTGGGACCTGCTGGGCAGGGCGCGCGGCGTTCCGGTCTACGAGCTGCTGGGGTACCGATGCGCCTTCCCCAAGACGCCCTATGCCTCCGTGCTCTTTGGCGAGACGCCCCAGGAGACCCTGGAGATGGCGCGGCACATGCGCCGTCTCGGGTATCGCGCGGGCAAGTTCGGTTGGGGTGCCTTTGGCCGGGATGACCTGCAGGCTGACATCGACCAAGTGGTGGCGGCCCGGGAGGGCTTGGGCGAGGATGGCGTCCTGCTGATCGACGCCGGTACAGTCTGGGTGGATGACGTCGAGCGAGCCAGCCGGCGTCTCCCCGTCCTGCAGGACTGCCGCGTGACCTGGCTGGAAGAGCCCTTTGTCTCAGGGGCGCTCGACGCCTATCGCCAACTGGCAGCCGCGTCCGGGACCGTCCGGCTGGCCGGCGGAGAGGGATCGCACAACACCTACATGGCCGCGCACATGATCGACCACGGCAGCGTCGGGTACATCCAGATCGACGCCGGACGCGTAGGGGGCATCACAGCCGCCAAGCAGGTGGCGGACTATGCTCAGGCCAAGGGAGTGACCTATGTCAACCATACCTTTACCTCACACCTCGCTCTGAGCGCTTCGCTGCAGGCCTACGCAGGCGTGGAGCGTGACCATCTGTGCGAGTATCCCATCGCCTCCAAACCCCTTGCTGTGGAACTGACCCAAGAGCACCTTCTGCCGGACAGCGCCGGCCAGATTCGCCTGCCGGATGCGCCCGGGCTCGGGATCACGCCCAGCCCGGAGGCCATCGTAAAGTACCTGGTAGATGTCGAGATCCGTGTGGGTGGGAAGACCCTCTACCGGACGCCCGACCTGTAGATGACCCCCTGGCCTTTGACGGGAACGCCGGGGATGTTGGGAGCGATCCATAGGAGAACCACAAGGAGGTGACCATGAAGAGGGCCGAATTATATGACCGGTACCCGGCCTGGATCGTCGGGGTGTGTACCGCGGTCTCGATCGCGATCTATGTCCTTGGCGCGATCATCCTGTACGGGTTCAGCGCGTGGGCCTCCCTCGCCTACCTGGCTGGCTGCCTGTGGCTGGAGCTCAGGGTGCTGAAAAGGAGCTGTGCACACTGTACCTACTATGGCCAGCGATGCGGCACGGGCAAGGGCAAGCTGTGTGCGCTGCTCTTCAAGCAGGGCGATCCGCAGGCCTTTGCTGAGAAAGAGGTGACGTGGATCGACGTGCTGCCCGATTTCCTGGTCTCGCTTCTCCCGCTGCTTGGGGGCATTGTGCTGTCTATCCTCGGCTTTAGCTGGCTTCGCATCGTATGGATGGCCCTTCTGGCGGCGCTGGCGTTTGGGGTCAGCGGGGTGCTGCGGGGAAGCCTGCTGTGCGCCCACTGTAGGCAGGGGGAATTGGGCTGCCCGGCTGCCAAGTTGTTCGAGAAGGTGGGGGGATGAGAGTCCGCTTGCACCGCGCAGTTGTTGGGGTATAATAGCCTCAGTCTCGCGACGCGGAACCCATACCACAGAAAGATGAGGGATAGGATGAGCATCAAGGGAAAGGGTTACTACAAGGGGGAGCTGTTCTCCTTTGATCTGCCAGCCGGATGGAACCTGCTGGCCATGGCCGAGCCGAAGGACGTGCCCGGGCTGCCGGACGTTGGCGCGCGGGTGCGGGAATTGCTGGCCCATCCCATTGGCATGCCCCCCTTGGCTGAGGTGATCGAGGCTCTGCCCCACGCCAAGACGGTCATTATCAGCGAAGACCAGACGCGGCCGACGCCGGTGAGCCAGATCTTGATGCCGCTGCTGGCAGAGCTGAACCGCCTGGGCGTGGCCGACGACGACATCGACGTGATCATCGGCCGCGGGACACACCGGCACGCCACGGAGGAGGAGATCCGCGCCAAGGTGGGGCAGGAGGCTGTGGATCGCCTGCGCGTTAGCGTGCACGATCCAGACGCCGATGACCTGGTCCTCATCGGCAAGACCAGCCGGGGCACTGACGTCAGGGTGAACCCGTTGGTGGCGGAAGCGGCGCTGATCATCGCCATCGGCACCTCGAACTCGCACTACTTTGCCGGGTACGGCGGCGGTGCCAAGCTCATTCTGCCTGGTGTGTGCGGCAGGGAGACGGTCAAGCAGAACCACGTCTGGATCCGTGATCCGAACGCGGCTTCCGGTGTGACAAAGGGCAACCCTATCTGGGAGGACATGCTGGAGGCAGCGCGCATGGCGCGCCTGACATTCAAGTTCGACGCCGTGGTGAACGCAGGAAAAGAGATCTACCGGCTCTACGGGGGCGAGGTCGAGGCCCAGCAGTTGGCCGCCATCGAAGCGCTGAAAGAGGTCTATGGCGTCGCCGTGCCGGCGATGGCCGATGTGACCATCGCCTCCAGCTACCCGTTGGAGGTGAACTTGATTCAGTCGGGCAAGGCCATCCTCGCTGCCGACGCCGTCACCAGACCAGGCGGGACCATCGTGCTTGTCTCGGCGTGTTTCGACGGCCCGGGCCCGATGGTCTATGAGACCCTGAGCCAGCACCCGACTGCGGAGCAAGTCATCGAGTGGATCGACTGCGGTCAGGCCAACACCTCTAGCGGGCCGATGGCTGCTCGGCTGCGCACCCTGGTGGCCTCCAAGCGTCTGGTGGTCGTGACCGACGGGCTGAGTGCGCAGCAGTTGGCCGATATGGAGTTTGGCTATGCGCCGTCGGTGGAGCAGGCGATGGCGGAACTGGCGTCTGCCAATGGCGCACGGGATGCGATCGTTCTGCCCGTAGGGGGCAGCACGTTTGCCTTCTTGGAGAACGGCTAGGACGGACGAGACAGCCCACCGCGCGTACGCAATAGGAGTCTCTCAGGCCAGACCAGACTGAGAGGCTCCTCTGCGTTCGGGCGGAAGCCGGACGCGCGGTCTGTCAGTAGGCAGCCCGGTAAATGGCCTCTGCGTCGGCGGCGGTCAGCTCGCGGGGATTGTTCTTGAGCAGTCGCGTCACCTTCATCGCCGCCTCCGCCATCCTGGGGATGGCACCCTCCGGAACGCCCAGCTCAGCCATGCTTCCCGGGATCCCACACTGGCGGCAGAGTTCGAACAGCCGGTCCAGGCCACGCTCGGCGGTCTCCTGGTCGGAGCTTGCTGGTCCTACTCCCAGGGCCAGCGCGATCTCGGCGTAGCGCCTGGGAGCGGCGGGCAGGTTGAAGCGCAGCACGTGGGGCAGGAGGATCGCGTTCGATACACCGTGGGCCACGTGAAACTCGCCTCCCAGTGGGTAGGCTAACGCGTGCACGGCGGCGGTATTCACAGGAGCCAGGCACAAGCCTCCATACAGGCTGCCCAGGGCCATATTGGCCCGCGCTTCTACGTCTTTCCCGTGCTCCACTGCTCGCAGGACGTTGGCGGCGATGAGCTGGATGCCCTGCCGGGCGTAGAGGTCCACCGTTGGGTGGGCGAAGCGGTTGGCGTAAGCCTCGATGCAGTGCGTGAGCGCGTCCAGGCCGGTCGCTGCCGTCACCGCAGGTGGCAGGGACATAGTGAGCATCGGATCGACATAGACCGCATCCGCCACGAGGTGTGGGCTGACGATGCCCCGCTTGAGCAGCTGGGCCTCATCGAGCAGGATCGCGATCGGAGACACCTCACTGCCGGTCCCGGCGGTGGTCGGCAGGCACGCCAGGTAGAGGGCGCGCGAGGCGACCTGGCCGATGCCGAACACTTCTTGCACGCTCTGTCGTCCGTCGTAGAGGGCCGCGATCAGCTTGGCGACATCCATCGCACTGCCGCCGCCCAGGCCGATCACGGCGTCCGGCTCGACGCGGCGCGCGGCCTCCACCGCAGCCTCGAAGGTGCTCGTCTCCGGCTCGGTCGCGATCTCGGCATAGATCGTCACGGACGCGCCCCCCTCTCTGAGCGCGCCAGCCAAAGGTTCAGCCAGCGCGACGATCGGTGGGCTGGTGACGATGAACACTCGCCTGAGGCCCAGGGCCGCGATGTCCTCGGCGCATTGGGTCGCGCACCCCTGGCCAAACACGATCTTGGGCGGCTGGAGCAGGGTAACGGTTCGCATCTCGATCCCTTCCTTTCTCACGGATCTCTGTTCTCCCGACCACGCCCATTGTACTCGATTCCCTTCCGCGCGCAAGCCCCGGCACGGGCACTCCGCGCGCCACTCTGCCAGGATCTGCAGCCAAGCGTTGTGAGAAGCCCCTATCGGTATAGATATAGTGCGATATGATATAGAGTGTGACGGACCAAGTCCAGACCTCCGAAGTCTAGCAGACTTCGGAGGTCTTCCCCCGAATCACATAGATAGATGGTGTCTTCTCAGAGAGTGGGGGAACTGGCTCCAGACTTCCGAAGTCTTTCCCCCGAATCATTGAGAAGATACGATAGATGATACATAGGGTGAACAGCCACCCGGTAGCAGCGACAAACTGTGATCGGATCTCGATATGGGTACTTTGTCCGCGTCACAGGGCGATGGTATAATGCTTGCACAGTGCCGCGGAGTCTCTCATTGGGAGAGACCGACCCGCAGGCATGCTATCGGCAAAGGAGGTCACAGTGGCACACCATTTCGATCACGGACATATAAAGTCCAGAGATCCCCGCAAGACGGCCCAGTGGTGGGCCGATACGTTCGGGGCCAAGCTCCTGCCCGAGTTTCGCAGTGGGGCGACCCTGTTTGCCCCGATCGAGATCGACGGGGTCAAGATCAACATTTCCAGCCCAAGCGCGGCGGAGGCGGGACAGATGGGTGAGGGCGATGCCGCCATCCACTATGGGTTGGAACACATCGGCCTGGCGACCGATGACCTGGATGCCGATCTGGCCCGGCTGCGAGAGCAAGGGCTGGAGATCTTTGAGGTCCGCGATACACCGACGATGCGCATCGCCTTTGTCGAGACGCCAGAGAGCGTGCGCGTCGAGCTGATCCAGCGTACGGGCTAGTCCGCCGCTGTCTGGCGGTTGGGCCCTACGCGCTGCGAGGAGGAGGAAAGCGTGAAAATCGTAGATGTACGCACGTTCCTGGTCAGGAACGTGCCGCCCT
This sequence comes from Anaerolineae bacterium, assembly GCA_016783145.1. Taxonomy (GTDB): domain Bacteria; phylum Chloroflexota; class Anaerolineae; order JAFGEY01; family JAFGEY01; genus BS750m-G44. The sequence goes on along the minus strand of JADHXD010000044.1, from coordinate 16,543 downwards.
ATCACGGAGGACGCTGCTGGCTGTTCGTCAAGCTGGTGACGGATGAGGGGATCGAGGGAATCGGGGAGTGGTCGACGGCTCACTTGGGCAGGGAGGGCGCGCAGGTTGAGCTCATCAAGGCGCTGGCCGAGCAGTTTGTGATCGGAGCGGACCCGTTCGCCATCGAACTGCTCTGGCAGCGCATCTATGCAGAGCAGCATGACTACCGGCATCCTGGGCTCAACTCCACGCCCGCGTTGAGCGCGATCGAGATGGCCTGCTGGGACATCGTCGGCAAGGCGCTGAACCAGCCAGTCTACAACCTGCTGGGGGGCAAGTATCACGAAAAGCTGCGCGCCTATGCCTACATGCCCACCCGGGGCATCTGGGAGTCGCCCGAGGTGGCCGGCGAGATCGCCGCCCAACTGCTTGAGGAGGGAAACAGTGCGTGCAAGCTGGATCCGTTCATGCCCATTTTTCCCCTCCCGCGCGATGTTCCTCTGAAGACGATCAAGCACGTGGCCAAGATCTTTCGATGCATTCGCGATGCCGTGGGAGACGAGCTGGAGATCGGCATCGGCACCCACGGGCAGTTGACCACCTACAGCGCCATCCGCATCGCCAAGGCCCTGGAAGAGTACGATCCGTTCTGGTTCGAAGAGCCGGTGCCCCCGGAGAACGTGGATGAGATGGCCCGGGTGGCGGCGCACACGAGTATTCCCATCGCCACAGGGGAGCGTCTCCTCACAAAGTACGAGTTCGTCGAGGTCCTCCAAAAGCAGGCGGCCCAGATCCTCCAGTTGGACGTCGGCCACTGCGGCGGGATCCTGGAGTCAAAGAAAATTGCCGGGATGGCCGAGGCTCACTATGCGATGATCGCCCCCCACATGTACTGCGGCCCCGTTGCCGCGGCGGCGGCGATTCAACTTGCGACCTGCTCGCCCAACTTTCTCATCCAGGAGTACAACGCGACTTCCCTGCACGGTGAGCTCCTGGTGGAGCCCATCCAGTTCGAGAAGGGCTATATCACGCCGCCGACGGGGCCAGGTCTGGGAGTGGAACTGGACGAACGCGCGGCAGCGGAACACCGCTTCGTGCCCGACTAGCAGCGTGGCGTCCCTTCTCAGGGGGGCGCAAGGCTGCGAGGGCTGGATGGGGATGCTCTGGGTGCAGGATGGTGTGTCCTGACACCGAAGGGAGACGACGTGATGCAGACGCCCGAGGATGACCTGAGCCTGGTCGAGGTCCTGAGGCGGCACTATGCGCCCACCATCGAGATGCTGCGCAGGGCGGTTCGCAGGTGTCCGGACGATCTGTGGGACGCGCGCCGCGAGGGAGCGGCTTTCTGGCAGCACGCGTACCACGCGATTTTCTGGCTGGACGTCTGGCTGCGCGATTCTCCCGAGGGCTTCCTGCCTCCTCCCTTTCACAATCGGGATGCGCTGCTGGAGACGGGCCTGGCGCCTTCGGTGACCTTGTCTCGCGAGCAGGTCGAGGGCTACCTGGCGCAGGTCGACGCCAGGTGCGCGGCCTTCTTTGGCGAGCTGACGCCTGATATGCTGGTCCAAGAGTCCGAGTTCTTTGGCAAAGTGTGGACCGTCGCGGATAGGATCCTGGTGCAGATCCGCCACGTGCAGCATCACGTCGGGCACATGAACTGTATGCTCAAGCGTGGGGCCGGCGAGGCCGTCCCATGGCTTGGCTACAATGAGTAGGGCCAGGGGCGCGTTTGTACCTCCCACCTGGCCTGTGGTATACTGGCCTCTGGCCTTTGCGCCTGGCTTCAGCAGGCAAAGGGGAGAATCTGTCCGATTCTGGCAACGAATCTCACAACAGGAGGGTGTACTGTGACCGAGCAAGCGAGCAAGGTACCGATTGGGCTTCAGCTTTTCGTTGTGCGAGGCGAGTGTGAAAAGGACCTGCCCGCCACGCTCCAAGCCGTCGCTGAGATAGGCTACGTGGGGGTGGAGCCGTGGGGCTATGGCGGGAAGGAACTCAAGTGGATGGGATGGGGTGCCCGCGACCTCCGGGCCCTGCTGGACGATAATGGTCTCCAGTGCTGCGGCATGCACCTGAGCACTGAGGCGCTGCTGGGCGACAACCTGGCCCGGACGGTCGAGCTGAACCAGGAGCTGGGCAACAAGTTCCTGATCATCGCCATCGACAGGGCCCGCATGAGCGCTGTGGACACGATCATGGAGCTGGCTGGGATCCTGGACGAGACGGCGGAAAAGCTCAAGCCGCTGGGCATGCTCACGGGCTATCACGCGCACGGGTCTGACTTTGTGCAGTTCGATGGCGTCACGGCCTGGGAGATCCTGTTCAGCAACACGCGCCAGGACGTGGTCATGCAGATGGACATCGGCAACTGCGCCAGCGGCGGAGGAGATCCGATCGGCATGCTGGTCAAGTTCCCCGGGCGTGCCAGGTCGGTGCACCTCAAGGACTATGGCGGAGCGCCAGGATCGGTGATCGGCGAGGGCGTGGCGGACTGGGACGAGATCTTTCGCCTCTGCGATACCAGCCACCATCCCGAGTGGTACGTGGTCGAGGAAGGCGAGCAGGGCGGGCTCGGATTCAGCGTGCCCGCGCGAAGCCTGCAAGCCCTGAAACGGATGGGCAAGTGAGCGTGCGAGGAGTGAGCTGATGAAAATCACGGACGTGGAAGTGATCCCGGTCAAGGGACGTCACTGGCCGCGATTCCCAATGGTCTTTGTGGAGGTACACACGGACGAAGGCCTGACCGGACTGGGGGAGGCCCTTCCCTACCAGGCAACCGGAGTGATCGAGTCGCTTCGCCAGCTTGGGGAAGCGCTCCGAGGGGCGAACCCCTTCCAGATCGAGTCCCACTGGGAGCAGCTCTTCCGGCGAGGCGCCGACCTGCCGGCGCTCAGCGCCCTGGAGACGGCGATGTGGGACATCGTCGGACAAGCGCTGGGCACGCCGATCTACAACCTGCTGGGGGGCGCCTGCTACGACCGCATACACGTGTACGTGGACGGCTTCTTTCGCGAGGGAGAGCCGACCCCAGACGCCTATGCCGAAAAGGCGGTGGAGGCCGTCGCCTTGGGCTATGACGCCCTCAAGATGGACGTGGACGACTTTCTGCGATCCGGCAAGGCGCTGAACCGGGGCATGAGCGCGACCGAGCTGCGGGACGTTACGGAGACGGTGGATGCCATCCGCTGTGCCATTGGCGAGGGTGTGGACCTGGCAATGGACTGCCACTGGGCGTTCGACGTGGCGACGGCGATCAAGCTCGGTCACGCACTGGAGCCCTATGACCTGATGTGGCTCGAGGATCCGATCCCCTCGGGCAATGTGGCCGCGCTGGCCAAAGTGAGGGCCGAGGCAGGAGTTCCTATCTGCACGGGAGAGGTGCTTGAGACGCGCTTTGCCTTTCGCGAGATGCTGGAGGAGCAGGCGGCGGATGTCCTCATGCCAGACCTGGCGCGAGCAGGCGGCATCCTGGAGATGAAAAAGATCGCCGCGTATGCGGATACATACTATGTGCCCATCGCGCCGCACAACATGATGGGTCCGGTGGCGACGATGGCAAGCGTCCACCTGTGCGCCTGTATCCCCAACTTTCGCATCCTGGAATACCAGATGGGAGATGTGCCCTGGCGCGACGACCTGGTGGACAGACCCCACGTTGTCCAGGACGGACACATTGCGCTGCCCACCGATCCAGGGCTGGGCATGGCCCTGAACCACGCTGAGGTGATAAAGTACCGGGTCAGCTAGCTCGCAGAGCGCGACGAGTAAAGGGACACATGCGCATGCAGTTTGCGCACGATGCCCCGTTCTCCAGCCAGAACGAATAGCACTTTTCGACGTTCACCGCCCAGCGCAAGATCCCGTGGTTGTTGGACCGGCACGCGACCTGGTAGGAGGGCTCTCGTTCGGTGGAGATGGCGTCCGCAGGGCAGTTCCCTGAGCAGCGGTTGCATGCCTTGCAGAAGCGAGTGATGCCGAACTCGATGGGTGGGTCCGGTTCGAGGGGCAGATCCGTAAACACCTTGCACAGGCGCACGCAGGGGCCGTACTGTGGCGTGACCAGGAGCCCGCTTCTTCCCAGCTCGCCGAGTCCGGCGTCAATGGCCAGCGGGATGCTCAAGGAGGTGTCATTTCCCATCGGGATCGCCTTGTAGCCCAGGCTGCGGATGAACTCGGCCAGGCACCCGGTCGCGAATGCCATGCGCGAGTACCCGATCCCGGTGGCGACCGCAGCCGGGTATGTGGGCGAGCGGAGGATCGCCTCCGCGTCCATAGCGATCGCCATCACGACCGCGTAGCGGTATTCGGGAGGGATATCGATCGGGTTTCCCTCCCGATCGTGCGAGTACACCCAGCGGCGGTCCAGCTCGCAGATCCCAACGAGAGCCGCGCCATACATCCTGGCGGTCTCTTTGACTTGTGCGCTGATCTGCGCCGGGCTCTCCGGGCGGTACCTCCCAAGCTCCTGGGCGACGGGGTCGGGCGCGTCCAGTGCGTCCCAAGCGAAGGCGCCGCCAAAGTGATCGTGCACGGTCCAGGCGGCCCGCAGTCGAGCGTATTCCAGCCGAGAGTAGCCGCGCCGGTTTGTGGCGATCACGTGGGGAGCGTTCTGGTGAAGGGGCTGGCCGTAAAAGTCGGCACTGGCCTCCCACGACCGGCGGGCGAGTATCGTCTTTCTCTCGTCAAAGCGGGCGTGGACGTTGGGGTCGATGGTATATGGGGGGTGGTCCAGTTTCGTGATCAAGTCTCTCACTCCTGTGGTGGCGGTGGGCTGGGCTCGAGTGCCATTATACGCACGAACGGGCTTCTTGCCAAGCCGATCGAGATGGTGATACTGACTAGAGCAGATTGGAGCATGCATGGAACACACCAGACTGGGAAGGACCGACCTGTGGGTCAGCCGGACGGCCTTTGGCGCGCTGCCGATCCAGCGCGTGAGCTTTGAGCAGGCGAGGACGATCCTCCGGCAGGCATACGAGGGCGGGATCAGCTTCTACGACACCGCGAGGGGCTATTCGGACAGCGAGGAGAAGCTGGGCTATGCCCTGTCTGACGTGCGAGGGGGCATCGTCCTGGCGACCAAGAGCAGCGGGGCCCAGGACAAGGCCTCTCTGCTGGAGCGCCTTGAGATCAGTCTCGTGAACCTGCGAACGGACCACGTCGACCTCCTGCAACTGCACAACCCGCGCACGCTGCCCGACCCGGATGACCCGGATTCGCTGTATGCCGGGCTTCTCGAAGCCAAGCGCAGAGGGATGGCCCGCTACATCGGCATCACCAACCACCAGATCGCCAACGCGCTGGCGGCTGCTCGTTCCGGTCTATACGACACCGTCCAGTTTCCGCTCAGCGCGATCTCGGCGGACGTGGACCTGGAGCTGATCGGCGTGTGCCGGGAGAATGACGTGGGGCTGATCGCGATGAAGGCCCTGTCCGGCGGCCTGCTCACCGATGCCCGGCTGGCCTTTGCCGCGCTGCGCCAGTACGAGAACGTGGTCCCGATCTGGGGGATTCAGCGGGAGAGCGAGCTGGCCGAGTTCCTGGCGCTGGAAGCCGACCCGCCGATGCTGGACGACGACATGCGGGGGGCGATCGAGCGGGAAAAGGTCGAGCTCTCCGGAGACTTTTGTCGCGGGTGCGGGTACTGCCTGCCCTGCCCGGTAGAGATCCCGATTCCGATGGCGGCCCGGTTGGGCCTTCTGCTGCGACGATCGCCGAGTGCTCGCTTCCTGGCGCCAGAGTGGCAGGAGCAGATGCGGCGGATTGAGGACTGTCTCGAGTGCCGAGAGTGCAGCGAGCGATGCCCATATGACCTGGACACGCCCGCGCTGCTCAAAAAGATGCTCGCCGACTATGTCACCTACCTGGGAAGCGAGTGACGGGAGGCATGATCAGGGCACAGTGCATCGTTCACAGGGGGGATAGGCTGCTGATGGTCCAGCACCGGCAGGGAGGCGAGGTATGGTGGTGCCTTCCCGGCGGGGGGATTAAGGACGGGGAGACACCGGGGCAGGCGGCGCTCCGAGAGCTCAGGGAGGAGTGCGGCGTCGAGGGGACGATCCTCCGTGAGACCGGGCGCGCCTGGTATGCTGGGGTCGACGCAAGCTGTACCTTCCTCATCGACATCGGCGATCAAGAGGTGCACCAGGGCAGCGACCCAGAGTTTGGGGAAGCGGACCAGGTCATCGCCGACGTGCGCTGGATGAGCATGTCGGAGGTCCCGGAGCGGGATCGTGCCTTCGTATGGTCCGCGGGACTCTTGGGGGTGGGCGTCTTTCTGGACGAGGTCGAGAGCTGGGGGAACGAGATCAGCTACCCGGGGCACGGCGAGCGATGAACGCGACCGCTGTCGAGGTGACAACTGCGCGCAGTCCCTTTTCGGTGGGACGGTGGATCTGGTGCGAGGGAACAAGTCAGAACGCATACGTCATGTTCGCCAAGACGGTCCATCTGCCCGCGCCCGGGATGCCGGTGGGCGTCCGCATCTCGGCTTCGTATCACTATGAGCTTTACATCAACGGCTCGTTCATCGCCCGTGGGCCCGTCCACGGAGACCCACGGTGGTGCCAGTACGACGAGCTCGTGTATGAGACGGAGGACGCCTGCGACGAGCTGAGCATCTCGATCCTGGTCCATCACTCCCGCGGCACACACCTGCACTACCTGCTGCCGGCGCCGGGCGGCTTGATCGCCGAGTTCCAAGCGGGGGATTTGTGCCTGGGCACGGACGCGTCGTGGGTGTGCCTGGTCCTGCCGATGTGGCGGTCAGATGTCCCTGCCCGAGGATGGGCACTGGACTACTGCGAGGACTATGACGCCGGGCTTGAACCCGGCGGGTGGCAGGACAAGGTCTTTTCTCCGGAGACGACGGGCTCTTGGAAGCCAGCGACACCGGTCGAGGGCGCGGACGCGATCTGGGGAGGGTACCAGGTGCGGATGACTCCTCCCCTCGTGCGCCGCCTGGTGGAACCGGTAAGCGTCCAGGCCTTCCGTGCGCCGGAGGAGGGGGCGGAGGACGTTGGCGAGATCTCGCGCTACAGCGACGAAGAGGACCTGGGTCCCGTCGGTGAGAGAGTGCCCTTTGACCCCGAACGGGTGAACGATGTCCTGCAGGTGGCGAACGCGCTGACCTTTGACCTGGGGCGCGAGCACGTCGGGTTCTATCACCTTGAGATCGAAGCGCCCGCCGGGCTGGTGATCGAGCTGTCAGGCGCTGAGCTGCTGCGCGTTCCCCTCGACGAGGGAGGGATGCTTCGCGAGGGGCGTCCATGGATCTACCGCAAGCGCACCCGCTACTCTCTGCGCTACCGGACCAGGGAAGGGCGGCAGCGCTTTACCTCGTTTGGGTGGAACGGGTTCCGCTACCTGCACCTGGTGGTGCGGGGAAGCACGGCAGGGCTCCGCATCCACCAGATCGGGTGCCTGGAGCGCAAGGCACCGCTGGCCCGCCTCCGCTCCTATCGCACCGAAGATGCGGAACTGCAGCGGGTGTACGACCTGTGCCAGTACACGCTCGAGGTGGGAGCGCAGGAGCACCTGATCGACTGCCCCACGCGCGAGCAGACGCAGTACTGGGGGGATGCGCTGTTCATCGCCGAGAGCCTGTGGGCAGGCTATGGGGAGCGATCGTACCTGGAATGGTACCTGGAGGGCTACCTGCACGTGCCGTTCAAGGAAAGTGGGCAGATCTCGAGCACCTACCCGGGCGAACACATCACCTTGCTGGACTACTCGCTGATCCCCCTGCTCGGGCAGGACCTGTACAAACAGCATACCGGGTCGTACTATAAGCCAGCGGAGACCTATGCCCGGGCGATGCGCCTGAAGCGGTGGTACGACGACCGACTGGATGGAGATGGATTGGTCTCCTTTGACTCCCATGCGTACGCCGAGCAGGGGCTGCGGAACTTTATCGACCATCCGGGTGTGGGCTGGCACAACTTCCCGCATCCCGGGATCGATCGAGATGGTACAAGCTGCCCGCTCAACCTCTTTTTCTACGCTTACCTCCGAACGCTGTCGGCGATCGCTGCATATCTGGGGATGGAGGAGGCATCTTCCCTGGCTGTGCAGGCGCAGCGCACGCGGGAGGCGATCCGGCGCGCCTTCTATGACGGGACGGTGTTCCACGATGCGATCAAGGGTGACCTCCTGTCCGAGGGCACCTCGTGGCAGACCAATGCCCTGGCGGTGTGCTTTGGCCTCCTCGGCGGAGAGGAGGCGACGCGTGCGATGCGCGCGATGCTGGCGGGCTATGACCGCCTGTGCCGCTGTTCTCCCTACTTTCACTTTTACTTCTTGCCCGCGCTGCGGGTGGCCGGACTGGAGGGCGAGGCTATCGCGCTGATCAAGCAGGAGTGGGGAGAGATGCTGGAGCGGGGGGCGACGACGGCGTGGGAGAGCTTTGCAGGAGACGAGCTGGATTCGCTCTGCCATCCCTGGTCCACCGCTCCCTACCTGTTCTTGCTGGGTTCGGGGGGGCAGGTGAGTTGGAGGGAGAAGTGAAGCACGATACGTACAATGTAAAGTACGCTGGACCCGCTGACCGGCCAAGTCGCGCCTGGCGGACTGGGCATGGTCCGGATGCCCTGATCGAAACGGGTGCCTGAGCAGGGACATCGGGATCTCTGGTCCCGCCAAGGGAAGGGGATGAGCAGTGTCAGGAGAAACGGAAGCAGGGGAGGCCACGCGATACAGCGCTGAGTCGATCGAGGGGTACTTTGGCCAGTACGGCGATCGCGAGTGGCAGCGGCTGGTAGAGACCCCGGTGGACGAAGTGAGCCTGCACATTCACACCCACTACCTCCGGAAACACGTCCTGGCTGGCGCACGGGTGCTGGAGATCGGCGCCGGGGCGGGCCGCTTCACGCAGGTCCTTGCCGACCTGGGAGCGCGGGTCCTGGTCGCCGACATCTCGGCCGTGCAGCTAGAGCTGAACAAGCGCCACGCTCACGAGTATGGCTTTGCGGACGCGGTCGAGGACTGGCAGCAGGTGGACATCTGTGACATGAGCCGCTACGGGGACGGTTCCTTTGACCGGGTCGTGGCCTATGGCGGACCGCTGAGCTATGTGCTGGACCGGCGAGACGTGGCCTTGGGTGAGTGCCTGCGCGTGCTGCGATCCGGTGGCGCTCTGCTGTCCAGCGTGATGTCCCTGTGGGGCAGCGCACATCGTCACCTGCAGGGCGTGCTTGCCGTCCCCGCGGAGGCCAACCGCAGGATCATCGAGACGGGTGACCTCTTGCCCGAGACCTTTCCGGGGCGGGAGGGGAGCTTTATGCACCTGTTCCGAGCGGGGGAACTGAAAGAGTGGCTGGCTCGGACCGGGGTGACCCTCCTCGACCTATCCGCCTCGGGCTGCCTGTCTGTGGGATGGGAAGGGGCACTGGAGCAGATCCGAGATGATCCCGAGGCGTGGGGCGAGCTCCTGCGGATAGAGCTAGAGGCCAGCGCGGAGGAGGGCTCTCTGAATATGGGCACGCACCTGATCGCGGTGGTTCGGAAGCCTTGAGGTGATCGCTCTGTCCCGATTCCACGTCCCTCTCATTCGTGTAGTGAAGATGAGCCTATGATCCTCACTGGCAGAGACAGGTGGGACCACCGCGCGGCAGGAGGGATGGAGAACCCTCGCGCCCCCAGGAGGGCCTCGTGAAGGTACCGCTGGGGCGTTACTGGCAACTGCTTGCCGACTACCTCCAGCCTCAGCGGCCCAGGGTCCTGCTGTTGGCCTGCCTGGTCGCTGTGGGCATTGGGCTGCAGTTGGTCAGCCCGCAGATCATCCGCACGTTCATCGATACGGTGGTTGCCAGTGCGAGCGAATCTCGTCCGGGCGTGGGACGAGAACTGACCGCCGCTGCCCTGGCTTATCTGGGCGTGTCCGCGACCATCCAGGGCCTGTCCCTGGCTAGCACGTACTTGAGCGAGACGGTGGGCTGGACGGCGACGAATGCGCTTCGGCGCGATCTGGCCCTGCACTGCCTCAAGCTCGACATGTCGTTCCACAAGGCGCACACACCCGGAGAGCTGATCGAGCGCATTGACGGTGACGTGAACCGGCTGGCCAACTTTTTCTCGCAGATGGCGATCCAGGTGCTGAGCAACGGCCTGCTGGCGCTGGGCATCCTGATCGCCTTGACCTACGAGGACCCGCGCATCGGAGGGGTGGGTGTAGCCTACGTCTGTCTGATGGCGATCTCTTTGCGCACTGTGCAAAAGAGGGCGGTCTCGGCGTGGGGGGACTCGCGCCAGGCGCACGGCGATCTGTTCGGATTCTTGGGAGAGCGGCTGACGGCCACTGAGGACATCCGCGCAAATGGGGCCGAGCAGTACGTGATGGCGCGGCTGTACCGCTTGATGCGCGCCGTGTTCCACGCGTGGCGCCGGGCCACAATGACTCAGGGACTGAGCCGGGCCCTGGAGGCCACTGTCTACCTTTTAGCCTATGCCGGCGTGCTGGCGATCGGTGGCTCGCTGTTTGTGCGGGGCCAGATGACCATCGGCACGGTCTACCTGCTGATCCACTATCTCAGCCGGCTGCGCGCGCCCTTGATGCGGATCAGGCACCAGGTGGATGACCTGCAACAGGCGAGCGCCAGCATCGAGCGCGTGGAGACGCTGCTCCACTCGCGTTCCGGTCTGTCTGAGATCCCGCGGGCCGCGCTGCCGCCTGGGGCACTGTCCGTCTCTTTCGACGGGGTTTCCTTTCGATACGAGGATGGACTCGGCGACAACGGGCGCGAGAGTGTGCTCGACGACATCTCGTTCGCGCTGGAGCAGGGCGGGGTCTTGGGGCTGCTGGGGCGCACAGGAAGCGGCAAGACGACCCTCACCCGGCTGCTTTTCCGACTGTACGATCCGACGAGGGGCGCGATCCGCCTGGGGGATGCGGACCTTCTTGACCTGCGCCTGAGCGACCTGCGGGGGCGCGTGGGACTGGTCACCCAGGACGTGCAGTTATTCCGGGGCAGCGTCCGCGACAACGTGAGCTTGTTCAGCAAGCGCGTCTCGGACGAGCAAATCCAGGACGCGCTGTCAGAGCTGGGACTGTGGGAATGGGTCCAGTCGCTGCCAGATGGACTGGACACCGAGCTGCATGCTGGCGGGAGCAGTCTTTCGGCGGGAGAAGCGCAGCTCCTGGCTTTCACTCGGGTCTACCTCAAGGACCCCGGCCTGGTGGTCCTCGACGAGGCTTCGTCGCGCCTGGATCCGGCCACTGAACGACTGCTGGAGCGGGCCATCGATCGCCTGCTGCAGGACCGAACGGCGATCATTGTCGCCCACCGGCTGTCTACGGTGCAGCGGGCCGACGAGATCATGGTGCTGGAAGATGGGCGCATCCGCGAATGGGGTTCCCGCGTGGCCCTGGCGCGCGATCCGGGCTCGCGGTTTCACGATCTGCTGCAGACCGGATTGGCGGAGGTGCTGGCATGAAGATGCTGCCGACTTGGACAGCGACGTGGGAGCTGATCCGGTTCCGTCCCGGGCACTACCTGTCCTTCTCTATCTTGTACGTAGTCGGCCTGTCCAGCCGTCTCCTGCCCGGGCTGGTCCTCCAGGCGCTCTTTGACGGGCTTACCGGCGCTGCCCCGGCAGGACTCGGGTTCTGGAGCCTCGTCGCCCTGCTCGTCGCGGCCGAGATGACGCGCGTCGTGGCGGACTACACCCGGGTCTACAGCGAGGAGACCTTTCGCTGCTATGCCTGGGCCCTGCTGCGCAGGAACATCGTGGCCAACGTGCTCCGCCGTCCCGGTGCAACCTCCCTGCCTCTCTCGTCTGGGGACGCCATCAGCCGCCTGCGGGGGGACGTGATGGAGGTGGCCGACTGGCCCTCGTGGCTCCCGTACCTGCTGGGACACGCTGTCTTTGCCGTGGTCGCCCTGCTCATCATGTTCTCCATCCATCCGACCATCACCCTTGCCGTGGTGCTGCCCCTGATCGCGGTCGTCGTCATCGTGCAGCTCAGCCGGGATCGAATGCTGCGCTACTACCACGCCAGCCGGGACGCCACCGGAGCCGTCACCGGATTCCTCGGTGAGGCGCTGGACGCCGTGCAAGCGGTCAAGGTCGCCGACGCAGAGGGGGACGTGGTCGCCCGCTTCTACGAGTTGAGCGAGGCCCGGCGCAAGGCGGAAGTCAAGGGTCGGCTGTTCTGGGAGCTGGAGCAGTGGGCCTTTGGCAATATCGCCGACCTGGGGCGAGGGATTGTGCTGCTCCTGGCCGGTTCAGCCTTGAGGGCTGTTTCGCCTGCGGGTGGGCCGGCATTCACCATCGGCGATTTCACACTGTTTGTCAGTTATCTTCCATATGTGATCGACCTTCCGGCCACGCTGGGCGGCTTCTTGGCCGACTATCAGACACAAGCAGTCTCGATCCGGCGGATGCTTGAGCTGCAGCCTGGGGCGCCGCCCGAGTCGTTGGTGGCTCGCGGGCCGGTGTACATGGCGGACCCAGGGCCTGCCGTGCCACACGTGGCCAAGGAGGACAAACATCGGCTTGAGTGCCTTCAAGCTTCTGGCTTGACCTTCAAGTACCCGGGTTCGGGACGTGGGATCGAGGGCATGGACCTCGACCTGCGCCGTGGCTCCTTTACCGTGATCACGGGTCGCATCGGCTCGGGCAAGACCACGCTGCTGCGCGTGCTGCTCGGACTGCTGCCAGGGGAGGCGGGAGAGATCCGCTGGAACGGAGGGCTCGTCCAGGACCCGGCCTCCTTTTTCGTACCACCTCGCAGCGCCTACACGGCGCAGGTCCCCGCGCTGTTCAGCGAGTCGCTCAAGGACAACATCCTGATGGGGCTGCCGGAGGAGAGTGTAGATGTGCGGGCCGCAGTACAGGCGGCAGTCCTGGAGCAGGACGTCGCAGAGCTAGACAACGGGCTGGAGACCATCGTCGGTCCCAGGGGCATTCGCCTGTCCGGCGGGCAGGCGCAGCGGACCGCCGCGGCGCGCATGTACGTGCGCGACCCCGAGCTGCTGGTCTTTGACGATCTGTCGAGTGCGCTTGACGTCCAGACAGAGCAGGTGCTCTGGCAGCGCATGTTCGAGCAAAGGGAGCGAGAGGGCTCGTTCACATGCCTGGTGGTCTCGCACCGCCGCGCGGCCCTCCAGCGCGCGGATCACATCATCGTGCTCAAGGAGGGCAGGGTGGAGGCCGAGGGCAGGCTGGACGAGCTGCTGGAAACGTGCGAGGAGATGCAGCGGCTGTGGGAAGGGGAGACGACGTGAGACATCGTGTGGACCGCAGAGTTGGAGGGATCGATCCATGAGCGACGTGCGCCGGCCTAACTTGCTCTTTGTTTTCCCCGATCAGATGCGCGGACAGGCCATGGGCTTTCTGGGCGAGGAGCCGGTACTCACACCGCACCTCGACCGCTTTGCCGGCGAGGGATACGTCTCGACCCAGGCCGTGGCCAACTACCCGGTGTGCAGTCCGTGCCGGGCGATGTTCATGACCGGGATGTACGCGCACGCGAACCACGTGACCGGCAACTGTACCAGCCGGTCGGCACCCTATGGTGTGGAACTGCAGGAGGGCGATCGGTGTTGGTCTGACATCCTGCACGACCGCGGATACAGCCTGGGTTACTTCGGCAAGTGGCACCTGGATGCCCCACGAGCGCCGTACATCGACTGCGCCAACAATCGCGGGGACCTCAAGTGGAACGAGTGGTGTCCGCCGCACCGCCGTCACGGCTTTGACTTTTGGTATTCCTATGGCACGTACGACGTGCACACCCGGCCGATGTACTGGGACACAGATGCAACGCGAAACGGGTTCCACTATGTCGACCAGTGGGGCCCAGAGCACGAGGCGGACCTGGCCATCGAGTACCTCCAGAATGCGGGCGGCCGGTACCGAGATCCAGACCGGCCCTTTGCGCTCGTGGTGTCAATGAACCCGCCCCACATGCCCTATGACCTGGTGCCGCAGCGGTACGTGGACCTGTACGGAGACGTGGGGATCGAGGATCTCTGCAGGCGGCCCAACATCCCACCGGCGGGCACCGAGTGGGGCGATTACTATCGGGCGAAGGTTCGCGGCTACTATGGGATGGTCAGCGGCGTGGACGAGCAGTTCGGGCGCATCCTCCGCGCTCTGGGCGAGCAAGGGCTCGCGGAGGACACCGTCGTCGTCTTTACCTCGGACCACGGGAACTGCCTGGGCATCCACAACCTGATCTCCAAGAACAACCCCTACGAAGAGTCGATGCGCGTGCCCTTGATGATTCGCTGGCCCGGGCGCATCGCGCCGCGGCGGGATGACCTGCTCTTTTCCGCGCCAGACCTTTACCCCACGCTGATCGACCTGCTGGGGCTGGGCGAAGAGCTTCCTGCCTCCGTCGAGGGCACGAGTCACGCCGGGATCCTGCTGGGAGGCGAAGGAGAACGCCCTGGATCGCAGCTCTACCAGCGGATCCCCTACGACAAGCCGGCCTGGGGACGGCGGGGCATACGCACCTGCCGGTACACTTTTGTGGTCGACCGCATGCCTGGTGAGCCCGAGAGGTGCGTGCTCTATGACCGCGTCGATGACCCGTACCAACTGCGGGAGATCTCTGCTACAAGACCGGGGGTGGTGCGTCGGCTGACCGATGAACTCCAGGTGTGGCTGCAGCGGACGAGCGATCCCTGGCTGGAACCTCGAGGTACCGAATAGAAATGAGCATCAAGGAGGTGCACAGATGTCAAAGGGTGCGATTCTGACGGACGCGTCCTCGATCCCCGAGGTCGTCCAAGCGATGACCCTGGAGGAAAAGGCCCGCTTTGTGGCTGGGGCCAGGGCCTTTGAGACCGGCCCGGTCGATCGGTTGGGCATCCCGGCCTTTGTGCCTGCGGACGGGCACAACGGGATCAACTTTTTCCAGCTCTTGGGGAACATCATCCCCAAGGTCCTCGCCAAGCGAGGCCAGAGTGCTGGAGAGTTGAGAGATCCGTTTCGTACCATGTCGGACGTTGGTATGGCGGGCATCGGCAACCTGCTCGCCGGGAACCTGGACCCGTCGAACATTGAGAGCCTATCTCCAGAGAACGCCGCGTTTCTGCGCGATCTGAGCCAGGCAGTGCAAGAGTCCCTCCCCGAAGGAGGACTGCCTAGCTGCTTCCCGCCCGGGATGGTGATGGGCGCCACGTGGAATCCGGAGCTCGTCGGCGAGTGCGGACGCGCTGTGGCCAAGGAAGCCAAGGCGTTCGGGGTAGACGTGCTCCTCGGCCCCAACGTCAACATCCACCGCGACCCCCTGTGCGGCCGGGCGTTCGAGAGCTATTCCGAAGATCCCTACCTGGCCTCGCAGACGGTCATCGACTACGTGAAGGGGGTGCAGGGAGAGGGCATTGCCGCCGACGTCAAGCACTATGCGGCGAACAACCAGGAGTACATGCGCCAGGGGATCGACGAGGTCATCCCCGAACGGGCGCTGCGCGAGATCTATCTGCCGGCCTTCAAGGCCGCCGTCCAGGAGGGGGGCTGCTGGACGGTGATGAGTGCCTACAACAAGATCAACGGCGAAGACTGTGCCCTGAGCAAGCGCCTCCTGACCGACATCCTGCGCGGGGAGTGGGGATTCGCGGGCTTTGTGGTCTCCGACTGGGGAGCGGCCTATGACCGGATCCAGGCGCTCAACGCCGGAAACGATCTGGAGATGCCGGGGCCTCAGAACCCTCAAGAGGTCATCGATGCTGTGGAACGGGGCGAGCTTGGGGAGACCACCCTCGACGAGCGAGTCTCGAACATCCTGGGCGTGCTGGTCAAACTGCCTGCCTTCACGGGGAGGGAGCGCGCCGCCATCGACCGCGCCTACTCGAGTCAAGTCGCTCGCCGGGTTGCGGTGGAAGGTGCCGTGCTGCTGAAAAACGAGGACGGAGCCTTGCCGATCGAGGAGGGCAGCGTCATCGCCGTGGTGGGGGAGAACGCAAAGAACCCCATTGCCACCGGCGGCGGCAGTGCAGGGGTCGTGTCTCCGTACATGGTCTCCCTCCTGGAAGGGCTGGAGGCCCGGTTCGGTGCGGACGCGGTACGCTTTGGCGAGATCCCCGCGAATGCCTCCTGCGTCGTCATCTCTGTGGGGGTCACCAGCAGTGAGGGAAGCGACAGGGCGTCCCTCGCGCTGGCGGACGAGGACACCGCGCTGATCCTGGAGACGGCAGAGACGTGCCGGCGCAGAAGGATCAAGACCATCGTGGTGCTCAACGTCTGTGGGCCCGTCGAAATGCACGGTTGGATCGACGAGGTGGACGCCGTGCTCATCATCTGGTTAGGCGGGATGGAGCTTGGGCACGCCGCCGCTGCGCTCCTGTCCGGAGACGAGAACCCGTCGGGCAAGCTGCCTCTGACCTTCCCCAGGCGGTACCAGGACACACCATCCTGCCTGAACTTCCCAGGGGAGTTCGGCCGAGTCGTGTACGGGGAAGGGATCTATGTTGGGTATCGGTATCTTCTCAAAATCTTGGGGAGAACCAGTTTCCCAAGAGCACGAATCCGGGTTTTTGCCAATGTGACATAAGTCCCATACAAGACATCGACTTTGTGGTAAGCTAGACACAGTCTATCCACAGGTATGATCGGACAA
>JADHXD010000043.1 GCA_016783145.1 Anaerolineae bacterium | reverse complement strand
AGGTCTGCCCCGAGCTGACGAGCTACCCCCAGGCGGTAGTCCGAGAAATCGGTGACCACGACCTTTGCCGCTCCAAAGAGCCGGCAGAGCTGCAAGTGGATCAGGCCGGTCACCCCCGCGCCGAGCACGATGACCGTGTCTCCGGTCTGGACATTGGCGCGTTCGATCCCTCTGATGCAGGTAGCTACCGGCTCGATCATGGTGGCTGCGACGTACGACATGCCAGGCGGGAGCCTGAGGACATCCCGCGCCACGTTGAGGGCGGGCACCCGGACGTACTCGGCAAACCCCCCGGGATCGAGGTGAGTCGACTTGAAGGTCTCGCACAGCGTATAGTACCCGCGCAGGCAGTGATGACAGACAAAGCAGGGCACGTGGTGGTGGACAAAGACCCGGTCACCCACCTGGAAGTCGCGGACATCTGTCCCTGCGGCGGTGATCGTGCCTGCTGGCTCGTGCCCGAGCACCACAGGAGCCTTCTCGCGGACGTACCACTCCATCAAATCGCTGCCGCACAGCCCGCAGGCCGCAACCCGCACCAGGATCTCTCCCGCCCCGATCTCGGGCACAGGCACTTCTTCGAGGCGGATGTCCTGGCGGCTGTAGTATTTCGCGACTTTCATTCGGCTCTCTCCCTGGCGGGGATCACGCACAGGAACCCCAGCGGCTCGTCTCCGAGACTCCTGAGCTGGTGGACCTCGTTCGGGGGAATGTAGATCACGTCCCCGAACTCGACCTCGAACCACTCTTCTTCGATACGCACCTGGCCTCGTCCTTTGAGAATGAACACGCCGTGCTCGTGTGCGTGGCGGTCCAGGGATGTCCAGCCTCCCGGCTCGATCTCAAAGTATCTCAGGGCAAAGGTGGGTGCTTTCTCCTGCGGTCCGATCAACCACCGGACGCTCACGCCCTGCATTTCCTTGGAGGGTGGGTAGCGACCCACGGGCACACCTTCCCACTCGAGCTGACCTGTGTGGCGATGGACGACGGCCATATTTCCTCCGCGATAGGTGCTCAAAGCGCGATCGCCACTTTGAGCGCCCCTCCGCTGGTCATCAGGTGGAAGGCCTGCTCGAGGTTCTCCAGCGGCATCTCGTGGGTGATCAAGGCATCGGCATCGATCTGTGCGCTGGCGATCAGGGCGAGTGCTGCCCGGGCGTAGCGTGGCGTATGATGGAAGACCCCGATGATCTCCAGTTCGTCATAGTGCAGCCGGCGCGTGTCGACCTTGATGCGGGTGCCCGATTCGCACCCACCAAACAAGTTCACGAGTCCGCCGGGGCGCGCCATTGCGATGGCCTGCTCCCAGGTCTCCGGGTATCCCACGGCCTCGATGGCGACATCCACCCCACGCCCTGCCTGCGTCAATCCGCGCACGGCCTCTACCGGGTCCGAGACGGCGGTGATGTCCACCAGCTCGTCGGCGCCAAACTGACGGGCCTTTTCCAGCTTGTGCGGGTTTCGCCCCACGACAATCACGCGCGCACCCTTGAGCTTGGCCAGGCGGGTGAGCATCAGGCCGATGGGGCCGTGCCCGATCACGCAGACCGTATCGCCCAGTTCGATCCGCGAGCGTTCGATGCCGTGGAGTGCACAAGCCAGAGGCTCTGTGAGTGGCGCGTGCCTGAAGGGCACGTGGTCGGGGATGAGCATCAGGTTCTGCTCGACGATGCGCTCCGGTACGGCGATGAACTCTGCATAGGCACCGTTCAAGAGCTGCAGGTCCTCGCACAAACTGAGGCGGCCTCGCCGGCAGTAGAAGCAGCGACCGCACGGGGCCGAGTTGGGTGCCGTCACCCGCTGTCCAATCGAGAACCCCTCCGCACCGGGCCCCAGCTCAGCGACCACCCCTGCCCATTCGTGCCCAAAAACAGAGGGCGTCTCCTTGATGAGCACCGGATGGCCGCGCCGGTAGGTCTTGAGGTCGGTTCCACAGGTGAGGGCGACTTCGATCTTGATCAGGACCTCGCCGGGCCCCGGCTCTGGTCGCGGGGTTTCTCCGTAGCGGATGTCTCCTGGCGCGTAGAACAGAACGGCTCTCATGCTTGCTCTCTCCTTTGAGGATGGGCTACCCTTCCCGGACGAGACCTCTCTCCAGGTAGACTTGTGCCGCCTCGCGGATGAGGGCCGCGGTTCGAGGGGCATCGCAGTCCGTCTCGAGGTGGTCAGCCAGGGCGATCAGTTGCTTGTGGGTGGTGCGCCCGGGGCGCAGTGTATCATAGATCGCGAGCACCTGTTCGTTCGAGATGCCGGTCAGCTCGGCGGCACGCCGCAGGTTCTCGGCGAGCTGCGAGTAACCAGCTGCCTGAGCAGCATTTGCTTGGCGGCGCAGCGTCGCACCGCTGATGCGAAAGTCCTCGGTGGTCAACCTGCCAGCGAGAACGGCCTCCATGTTCAGCTCGTCCAGAGTGCGGCCGCTGTGCGAGCGTGTCGGTTCGTCCTTCATGGTCTGCATCCTTATCCCTTGTGGTGAACAGTTTGATCGCCACCTTGCGCTTGAGCAGTCTCGTCTCTGCAGCATAGCAGGTCGCAATTCCCCCTCCGCCCAACGTGCCGAGGATTTCGTATTTGCCGGTCTTGTCCCCTGGTTTCAGGACTGGCGGGTTCTCGCCCAGGGCATCTCTCCTCGCACAGGTGACCGCGTACAGAAAGGGGTCTGGCGGCGTACGTGGTCATTCAGTGTTCCATTCGCACTCGTCTCCGAACTTGTGCCGGATGATCGCGCCCTTGTCGGCGGACTCTGCGAGGCGTGCGTACAGGGACAGGTACCCGCTGGTGCACTTGGGCGGTGGGCGCTGCCATTGGGCAAGGCGGGCCTGGATCTCATTGTCGGAGAGGTGCAGATGCAGGCTCCGGTTGGGGATGTCTACGGTGATCCTGTCCCCATCTCGGACGATGGCGATGGGGCCTCCCTCAGCGGCCTCGGGCGAGATATGGCCCACAAAGCAGCCGTTGTTGGTCCCGGAGAAGCGCCCATCCGTCACCAACGCGGTCTTGAGCGCCAGGCCGTAGCCGTATATGAGCTTCATCGCCATGTACATCTCGCGCATGCCCGGGCCTCCCTTCGGCCCTTCGTAGCGAATCACGATCACGTCTCCGCCTCGGATGTTGCCCTCGGCAAGGGCCTGAGTGGCCGCTTCCTCCGAGTCAAAGCAGCGCGCGGGGCCGGTAAAGGTGCGCATCTCGGGCGCGATGGCCGCGGGCTTTGTGATGGCGGTGTTCGGGGCCAGGTTCCCGCGCAGGATGGCCAGTCCCCCCTCCTGGCTCCACGGCTCGTCCATTGTGCGGATGATCCCCCGGTCGCCCGTCTGGGCGTGAGCCACGTTTTCGGCCACGGTCCTGCCGCTGACGGTCATCGCATCGCCGTGCAAGAGTGGCAGGATCTCTTTCATCACCGCCGGCACGCCGCCCGCGGCGTGAAAGTCGGGCACGTTCGGCGCAGCCGCCGGGTTCATCCTGGCGATGTGAGGCGTCGCCCGGCTGAGTTCCTCAAACAGGTCCATCGTGACCTCGCAGTCGGCCTCGTAGCCGATCGCCGGGATGTGCAGGGCAACGTTGGTCGATCCGCCGATCGCCGTACTGACGCGGATGCCGTTCTCGATGCCCTTCTGGTTGAGGATCGCGCGTGCCGTGATGCCCTGTCGCACCAACTCGACGATCTGTCGCCCAGATTGCTGCGCTGACCTCAGTCGGTCGGCGTGTGTGGCAGGGATGGTCGCGCTGCCCGGCAAGCACATGCCCATGGCTTCGGCCACGCAGCACATCGTGTTGGCGGTGCCGAGAAAGGAGCAGGAGCCACAGGTTGGGGCCGCACAGTCCTCCAGCCGGTTGTAGGTGTCCTCGTCGATCAGGCCGGCCTTGAGCATGCCCAGGGCCTCGGTGAGTGAGGAGACATCGGCAGCGCGACGGTCGAACGTGCAGCCGCCTTCCATCGGCCCGCCGACGACCATGATCGCCGGAAGGTCGAGTCGGGCAGCAGCCATCAACATACCGGGCACGATCTTGTCACACGATCCCAACAGCACGACAGCCGCCAGGCGATGGGCCTGGATCATCATCTCAATGTCGTTGGCGATCAGGTCGCGCGTGGGCAGGATGTAGTGCATGCCCTCGTGCCCTTGGGCATAGCCATCGCATGCGGCGATGACCCCGAACTCGACTGGCGTGCCCCCTGCCTGGCGGATTCCCTGCTGGACATAGTCCGATACCAGGTTCAGGTTGTAGTGTCCGGGGACGATCCGGTTCCACGAGTTGGCGATGCCGATCAAGGGCCTTTCCAGGTCATAGTCACTATATCCCATCGACTTGAGCAGGGAACGCTGCATCGACCATTCAGGTCTGCCCAGGACGTCTTGGCTGCGCCATTTCATAGGTGAATGCTCCTTCTCTACTGAGAGTTGTGGCGAACTGAGGGATGGCCCGGCTCTAGATCGCCCTCAGCGCGCTGGGTGGTTTGCCTCGCTCCACCTGGCGTGTCTCGTGCAGGTGCATGAGCGTGGTCTGGACGATGAGTCGCAGGCGAGCGGTGTTGTCGATCCGGACGGGCACGGGCACTGTCGGCTTGAGGGTCGCGTAGCGAGCCGCGTTGCGCCCGATTTGACGGTAGGTGTCCAGGTCGATGTTGGGCGCCATGGAAAAGAGCTCCAGGTTCTCCAGCGGAGCCAGGTCGCGCTGATGGATGACGGTTGTCCCCTTGGACTGGATGCCGATGGCCACGCCCGAACCGCTCAGGTGCGCTCCGGCGTGGCCGATGAACGCGCAGTCGGACGTGTGATGGACGCGTATCACGCGCGCGGGGACGCCCTCGCTCTCAATGCCCCGCACGATCGCCGAGAGTACGGCGCGATGGTCGAGCTTGCCAATGGTGCGATCGATCTGGGAGCCAAAGGCGGGGCCAACAGCGACGATGACCTCGACCTGATCGCCGGGCAAAGCGGGGCCGGTCTCCTCCAGCCAACCGGCGCCAAGAGCGCCACCCAGCGTTGGCAGGAAAGTGCGGGGATCCCATGCCTGGGGAATGTCCTGGAGAGCGGTCCATCGCTCCCCTTCCACGCGGTAACCGGTGCCCGGGCCTTGATAGTCGTTGGCGTCGGTCAGTCCGCTGAGCACGCGAAAGCCCTCACCGAATATGGCTGCAGGCTGGAGGTAGTCACCGATGACGCGTTGGCGCTGCATCTCGAGAATGTTGGCTGCCACATCGCGGTAGCCAGCCTCGTGCAGGGCAGTGATGACCTCGATCACGGTCAGCGGTCCGCCAAGCAGGACGTTCGCGGCCTTGATGTCGGTGACCCTATCGCGGTCGGGCATGTCCTCGCTGCTGTACGCAGTGAGTGCCAGCTCGACCTCGGCCTCGCTGATCGATGCAAAGTCAAACGCGTCAAACACCGCCTGGATCGCCCGTGCAGCTCGGGCGCGCACGCGAAGCACCTCCTCTTGCTGGACAGGCGTGATGCCGCCATCTACCTGCATATCGCGTTGGATCACGTACCAGTCATCGAGCTCTGTAACGTCAAAGTTGCCGCCCCCGAACATGTTGTCGTAGCGCGGGATCGCACCATAGCCAGAGGTCACAAAGTCGGCCCCAGGGATGAACTGGAGCATAAGCTTGGCGCTCTTGCGCATCTCAGAGTGGGAGGCCAGTGCATCGTTGCCAGCCGCCACCTCCAGGCCGAGCATGGTGGCGATCAGGTTCTCAGCGAGCACGGTGCGTACGCCGCCAGGGAGGGACTCTGGTAGGGCGATGCAGCTAATCGAGCCGTTCTGCGTGCCCTGGCTGCCCGCGCCTCGAGTGATCAGCAGGCAGCGGGCCTCGAGGTAGAGCATTGACTTGCCCTCCGAGTGCCCCATCAAGGCCTCGGAACCCGTGCCTGAGGTGAAACGGGTCTTGACCCCACGACTGGCGTATGCCGAGCCCAGGAAAGCCTTGGACCAGGGGGTATCATCCCCGTCGACAAAGGCTTTCTCTGAGCCATAGACGGACAGGGTCTCCGAGTAGGAGGTCAGGCCGCGGAAGCCCAGGCGCAGGTTGGTTGCCTCTTCGACAGAGCACTGGGTCAGCGCGCCTCCGCGCCCGACCTGCGAGCCGACGAGAATGGCCAGGGCGTTCAGTGGGGCATAGCGGGCCACACCGACGGTGGTCTCGATCTCGGCAAAGCCGCGGAGCGCGGCCTCAGCGGCATCGGCTGCCAGGAGGGCCGGGTGCTCCTTGCGGTTGGTGACGTGGGCTTGGTTGGCAGGCGTGCGCCGGACGCGCATCTTGGCCAATCCCACCATCATCTCGAGCACGTTCATGTGCCGTACGATGTCCACCAGCTTGGCTGCCGTACAGCCGCTTGTCAGTTCGAGGATCTCAGCCCGCGGCACGTTGATGTCGACCAGCATGCGAGCGATCTCGCCCGAAGGGGTATTCATCGCCCGCTCGGCAACGTCGAGGTCCAGGGAGTGCCGGGCGATAAAGCAGTCGATCAGGTCGAACGACTCTCTCGGCACGCCATCCATCTCGACGACCAGTCCATCCTCGGTCCGGATGCCCGGTGGTGGGTCGAGAGGGCTGTGCATGGCTGCCAGTCCCACCTCAGGCCAGGGATGGATGTAGGTCTCCCGGTTGATGGGACGGCTGGAGAGGGTCTCGAAGCGTTTGGAGCGCATGGCTTGGCCTTTCTCTCGATAGTGTGTAACTTGGGCTTCGTATAGCTGGCCACGGCGGCTGTGGCTCTGACTCATTCCCTCGCCTATTATAGGCGGCTTGGGCGAGAGAGCAAGTAGACGCGCCAGGGCGCGGAGCGAGACGTGGGCTCGACCCTGTTGTCGCGCTCGCTCTGCCTGGCAGCGGATTGACAAATGTCGCAAGATGTGGGATTATTGCGTGGAGGGGGAGAATATGCCTTCCCAGCGCGCTATGTAGCGCCAGATGGTCGTCTGTCGGCCTGAGAGAAGGAGGAAAGGAGCATGGGTCAGGTACGGGTTGTCACCGATAGTGGGGGGGATCTGGCGGTGGAAGTGGTCTCCAGCCTGAGAATCACGGAGGTACCGCTATTGGTGTTGTTTGGCACTCAGAGCTATGTGGACGGAGAACTGACGATCGATGAGTTCTGGCGGAAGGTGTCGGAAGGGCCACATCACCCCAGCACTTCTCAGCCCTCGATGGGTGCCTTTGAGGAAGCCTTTGCCCGTCTGATCGAGGCGGGTCACCACGTGCTCTGTATCACGATCACCGGCAAGCACAGCGGGACGTTCAGCACGGCCTCTGCTGCTGCCCAGGGCTTCGGGGAAAAGGTCAAGATCGTGGACAGCCTGTCGCTATCCCTGGGACAGGGCTTTCAGGTGTTGGCTGCTGCCCGGGCTGCGCTCATGGGCCTGGGCCTCGACGAGGTGATACGCGTTGTGGAGAGGGTTCGCGAGCGAAGCCACCTGTTGATCCTGCTGGACACCGTGGAGTTTATCCGAACCGGCGGACGGGCCGCTGCTCTGATGCCGGTCCTGAACCGGGTAACCAAGATGCTCAGGATCAAGCCGGTATTGAGCTTGAGCGATGGCCGTCTCAGCTTGCACAGTATGGCCCGCTCCTATGAGCGCGGGCTGGCCCAGATCAAGGACGAGATCGCCCAGCTCCATCCGGTCGAGAGCCTGGCAGTGGTGCACACTCGCAGCGCAGATATGGCCCACAGAGTGGCTGAAACCCTGGCAGGCAGGCTGAGCTTTCCTCTCGAGGACGTCCTCGTTGCGGAGACCGGACCTCTGCTGTCCACGCACGCCGGGGCCAAGGTCATCGGCGTGGCCGCCGTTCAGCGAGCACTCTGACGGTCGCTCGCCCTCGCGTTGCTGACAGACCCGTCAGCTCTGCGGACCGATCCTGGGGATATATCTCGCTGACCGATCGTCACTCCAGGGATCGACCAGGTGTTGCTGGATGTCCGGCTCGTGGGGGGCATGTCGGGCTTAGGTATCGCCAAGCGGACCGCCAACCTACCACGAGCCCCACGTGCCCGCGGCGTTTGGTTTGGCGCTATCCTCCACGCCCCCGTTTCACCTCTCGGACAAAGGATGCCGCTCTCCTGGTCAGCTCGTCCATATCGCCACTGGCGAGCAGTTTCAGGTTCACCAGGCTGCTGCCCACGCCGAGCGCCGCCGATCCCTTGGCGATGAACTCGGCCGCATTGTCCAGACCCACGCCCCCAACCGGAACGATCTCTAGCTGTGGCAGGGGAGCGAGGAGGGCTTTGACCAGGTCCGGCCCGCCGACGCTGGCTGGAAAGAGCTTGATCATGTCGGCTCCGGCTTCCCAGGCGGTGAGCATCTCGGTGGGCGTGTAGCAGCCAGGCATAACGGGGACGCCGTACCGGTTGCACAGAGCGATGACGTCCAGGTTGAGCGTGGGGGCGACGACAAAGTCTGCCCCAGCCAGGATCGCTGCGCGAGCTGTTTCGGCGTCGAGAACGCTTCCCGCCCCAAAGAGCACATCCTGACCGTACTTTTCGCTGGCCTGGGCGATCACTTCCAACGCCCCAGGAGTGGTCATCGTCACTTCGATGACCCGCACTCCACCTGCCTTGATGGCATCTGCTGCGGCGATGAGCTGATCCGAGCTCTGCGCGCGCATAATGGCGATGACGCCAGTCTGGCGGATCAAGTTCAGCTTTTCCGGTTTGTTCATTAGATCCTCCTCTTTCCCCACTCCGTATGGGGTGCAACGAGCGCCCTACGACGCATAGATGATGGAGGCAGTCATGTGAGGGGGGTAGCCAACCACCGCCGTTCAAGCGAACCGAGGCAGGTGCTCGGCGTGTGCACACAGCATCTCATGCAGCAGCTTCTCGATGTCATCCATCGACAGGCGCGCCTGTGACTGCGGGTCCTGCATGAACGCCTGCAGGGCCGTCTTGTAGTCTCCAGTGAGTGCCGCCTCGGCGGTGAGCTTTTGGGCGGCGATGTGACTCTTCAGGGTCGCCGCCAGGGGCTCGGGCAGGGCGCCGACGTGCACTGGTCGTACCCCATACCCGTCCACGAGGGAAGTGACCTCCACCACTGCGTCGGCGGGCAGATTGTCGATCGCGCCCTGGTTGGGCACGTTCAGTCCGTGCAGAGCGTGGCCGTTGGCGAGCAGTGCCTCCATGACCTCGACCACTTCGATGGCCTCCGCGCTCGGAAGCACGTTCAGGGTGACATCTCGTTCCTGCCCGCTGGTCCACGCCTGCACCAGTCGCTCCCACTTTATGCCGCGTGCCCGCTCGTGCTCCATATCGTGTACGTGAAGTCCGTATTGCATCTCCAGGCCCTGCAGCCTGCCCCGGTAGGACTCCACCAATTGGCTCAGCGCAGGAAAGAACTCTGTGACGTGGCTCCAGCAGTAGGGAAGCACTCCGTATGTCTCCAGCCCCCAGCGAATGACCGGGGGCAGGGCTCGTTCTAGCATCAGGGGAAAGGCGGAGCGCCCGTCTTGCAGGCGCACATCGAGCATAAAGGAACAGTGGTTCAGGCCGGCTGCTGGCGCCGGGACGACGATCTCTTTGGGATCGACACCTGCCCATTCCGCCATGTAGCGCGGTCGGCGGATGATCGAAGGACAGGTACACATTCCCACGGACTTGACCTCGGGCAGGCAGCGTCGCAGGGCGGTGACGATCGAGGTCACGGGGTTCGAATAGTTGAACACCCAGGCTTCAGGTGCGACCTCGCTCACGTCCCGAGCGACGTCGACCAGGGCCGGGATGTGCCGGAAGGCGCGCATGATCCCGCCCGGCCCGACGGAATCGCCGATCGCCATGTAGAGACCATACTTGGCCGGGATCTCGATGTCCCTTTCCCAGGCGTCCATCCCGCCCACGGAAATGGCCGCGATCACAAAGTCGGCACCGACCAAAGATGCCCGCCGGTCCGTCGTACTCTCGATCCGGAGGTCGGCCCCCTCCCTTTCCACCAGGATGCTGCACAGTCGGTCCATCACCTCCAGACGATGGGCATCGATGTCCATCAAGGTGATGGTGCTGCCTCGAAGCATGTCCGAACCGACAAAGAGACGCATCAATTGTGGCACAAAGGTGCTGCTCCCGCCGCCGATGACGGTGATTTTGACTGGCATAGTCACTCCTCTGAGCTGTCCAGGTTCCCCGCTGTGGAAAAGGACGGCGGCCTGCCGTGTAGGCTAGACCTCCGGCTTTGTCGACATGATCACTTCCCGCAAACGACCCATAAAGTAGCGATAGTTGGCGAATAACACGTTCGATAGCACAAAGTGATCCGGACCTGGGATGAACCGGCCCTTGAGGATCAGCCGGCGTGCCTTTTCGATCTCTGAGTCCATTTCGGCCACGCCCTTTGCCATGACATTCTTTTCCAGGCCACCTATGACGCCAAGCTGGGGGAATTGGTCCAGAGCCGCCGCCACGTCATTGCCCGCCCCGACCTCATAGGGGTAGAGCGCGGTGACCCCAGCCTCCAACATCAGCGGGGTCAAATCCATGATGTACCCGTCCGTGTCGACCAGGATGATCTCGATGCCGTGCTCGTGCGCAAAGCTTGCGATCCGCTGATAGTTGGGCCGCATGAACTCACGAAAGGTCTTGGGTGAGATCAGAGAGCCGTTCTTGGATGCCATATCTTCCCAACACTCTACGAGATCGCAGTCCACATCCGCAGCGATCTTGCTCCAGATCTGGATGGCCATCTCGGTGTACGAGTCCATGATGTCGTGGACCAACTCGGGGTCGTCATAGAACGCATAGCCGAGGTTCTGGTCGCCCATAAGGTTCCTGGCAAAGCCGTAGACGCCGCCGTGTGTGAGCTGAAGGGGATAGTCGCGCTCGCGATAGGCCCTTACATGCTCATCCCAGTCCTCTGGGAAACGCCCAGGATCGTCTGCCTGAAGATGCTCCCCCTTGATCCGCTCCCAGTCCTCTCTGCATTTGACCGGCCATTCGAGGGTTCGACGGTGATAGTCTCCTGTCTTGGTCCTGACCTCAACCAACCCGTCCGACCGCCTCGTGATCCGCCGTGTATCGTCCTCTTCCAGGACCACGGGCTCTCCGAGCCGCGAAAGGTCCACATTGACCGGCATGCAGTCCCATCCTCTGTACACCCCCTCAAACTGCAGCACCTGGTCAATGCACTGGCCAATGCCCGGGTATTCGTCTTCCCACGCAGGGAGGATGTGGTTTGTCCCACCGAACACCTTGATAAAGGGCACCCGATCGACCGGCTTTCCGGTCAGTGTTCGCACAAAACGCTCGCGATGGTTCACAAGTATCCACTCCTTGTCCACTCGAGACAGCTTCTACCTCTCGGGGAGGTGTGCGTCGCCCCTAGCCCCCGACGAGCTGCGCCGCCAGGCAGATCGCCTCCACCATGCTCTCTTCGTCGGCGATGCCCTGCCAGGCAATGTCGAAAGCGGTTCCATGATCGACTGAGGTGCGCACGACAGGCAGCCCCAGGGTCACCGTCACGCTCTGCTCAAAACCGTGCGTCTTGATCGGGATGTGCCCCTGGTCGTGGTACATGGCCACCACGACGTCAAACTCACCGCGGATCGCCCTGAAAAAGACAGAGTCAGCGGGGATCGGTCCTGCCGCGTCCATGCCCTCGGCACGCGCAGCCTCGACTGCCGGGCCGATGGCGTCGATCTCTTCCCGGCCCATCAGCCCCTCGTCGCCCCCGTGCGGGTTCAGTGCGGCGACGGCGATGTGCGGGCGAGCGATGCCCATCTGCCGCAGCCCGGCGTCGGTGAGGCGGATCGTCTCCAGCACGCGTTCCCGGGTGATGAGGGATGCCACTTTTGCCAGCGGCACGTGGCGCGTCACGTGCACCACACGCAGGCCTACCGTCGCCAGCATGGTGGTCACCCGCTGCTCGTCCAGCAGTGCCGCCAGCAGTTCGGTATGGCCAATGTACGGGATGTTCGCTGCCTTGAGCGCGGCCTTGTTGATCGGCCCGGTGGCGATGGCATCTGCCTGCCCGGCCTGGACCAGCTCCACCGCTCGCCGGATGTACTCCACCGATGCCTTGCCCGCGTCTGCAGAGACCTGCCCAGGCTGCAGCGCCGCAGCATCGACGTTCGACAGGTCGAGGACGTCTGGCGAGTTGGGGTTGAACTGTGCGTCAGCGGGGCTGGAGATGGTATGCATCGACAGGTCGCTGCCGAGCAGCGCGATAGTGCCCGCCAGCACACCGGCGTCGCCCACGATGAGCGGCCGGCAGCAGTCCCACACTTTGCGCTGGGCCAATGCCTTGACCGTGACCTCTGGTCCTACCCCGGCTGGATCCCCGATGGTGATGGCAATGACAGGAAGCATGTTTTGGTCCTCCAAGCGACTGTTCGATCGCTTGCAAACGTCAGGACTGCCCGTGCGAGATCCAACTCACGCCGATACCGGCTCTCGTCCGCAGGCGATCCAGAAGCTGCCCGATGTGATGCTGCAAGTGGCGGATGTTGTAGAACTGAAGCTCGAGCTTGTCAACGGGCAGCCAGGAAAACCCAGAGCTGGCCTCCAGGTCCAACGGGGGCACCTGGACCTCGATGTATCCCTGGCAGACTTCAACGAAGGCCAGGACCTCACCCTTGCCGTACGGTTCCCCGATCGCAGGCTCGTCGTGTGGGGGCCAGGGCTTTGGGCCGAGGAACTCGTACTCTGCTCTGTGGTGCTCCCAGGGCTCGAACTCTTCACCGCGGGTGTGGGCATACAGGTGCGTGTAAAAGAGCGCGTGATAGGCGATGTGCCAGTAGCGGTTTCTGGCGGCGGTGTCGCTCCACAGCGAGGTTGGGCACTTCTCAATCGCCTGCCTGAGCATTGCCAGTGCCGCCTGGTACTGTGACAGGATGGCTTGGTGTGCGTTCACGTCATCTCCCTTTCTGTGCCTTCCGCACCAGAGCGATCAACTCGTCCCCGTATCTCTCCAATCTTTTTGGTCCGATGCCCGGTAGCTTGGCCAGGGACTCTAGCGTGACAGGCTTTTGCACGGCGATGGCGCGCAGGTGGCTGTCGTGGAGGACCGCGTACGGCGGCACCTTTTGCGCTCGGGCCCGCTCCAGACGCCACTCACGCAAGGTCTGGAACAAGGTCTCATCCACCTCAAGTGGCTCCCCGTCCGCCGATGGGTCGTGCGGCTCTGGTTCTAGCTCTGCTTTGCGACCGATCCGCTGCTCCAAGCCGGAGGGGTCTTGAAGCACTGCGCGACCCGCTGACGTGAGATCGAGGACGATCCCGCCGTGTTCGAGCCTCCGCGCGTGCAAGAGTCCCTCGTTCTCCATGCGGTCGAGCATGCGCTCGACCGCTCCAGCGGAGCGGAATGCCAGTGCGCCGAAGCTGGCATTCGTGCGAGCCTGCGGGCGCAGGTCCTTTGATCCCACACGCGCGCCGCCATCTCCGCGCAGGATGCGCACCAAGGTGCCTTTCCCCCAGCTCCACGGGCTGTCGGCTACGCAGCGCAAGACGGTGAGCCACTGCTCCCGTTCATCGGGCAGGTCCGTGTCGGGTGGCGATCCGATTTCGATGCAGTTGTCACAGGCCTGGCAGGCTTCGATGACGCGGCCGCCCAGATAGGCATTGATGTGGCCGTGACGGCAAAGCCGCGTGTGGACGAAGGCAGCGATTTCGTCCACGCGCTGGCCCTGGATGGCGCTGTAGCGTTCCAGCAAGGCGACCATGCGCTCGGCGACGTCTGCCGGCAGCGGGAGAAACTCCAGGAGCAGACCACGCCCCACCGGCCGATAGTCCAGCCAGCCCGACTCCGCCCAGTCGAGCACACATCCTTCGATGTCTGCAACGGGCAGCCCGGCCTGTCGTGCTGTCTCGGCCAAATCCACCTCAAGTGGCTGCCGGGGGCGTAGACGCGCTGCCCGGCAAAAGGCGGCCAGGCTGGGCTCCGAATCCGGCGCCTGGGCGACTCTCAAGCAGACCACGGCGGCACGAGGTAGATCTGGGCCTCGCCGCAAAAGCCCCGCTTCCTCGAGCAGGCTCAGCGCCACGCGGATGCGGGTGCCGTCTGACCGCAGGTCGCGCTCCAGGTCCTCCGCGGCAAGCAGGCCAGATGAGGCGCCCCCAAGGCGGGTTCTCACTGCCGCATACGTCGCACGCAGGAACTCGATCGGCATCGCATCTTGGCGTACGTGGCGGGTCAGGGTCGCGCGATCCGAGGGTGCGAACATCAGCAGGCAGCGAGCGGGCAGCCCGTCGCGTCCAGCCCGTCCAGCCTCCTGATAGTAAGCTTCCAGGGACGGGGGAGGGACAAAGTGAACGATGAAACGGATGTCGGGCTTGTCGATGCCCAGGCCAAAAGCGACTGTCGCCACCACAACGCGGGTATGGCCGGACATAAAGTTGTCTTGGGTGGTGGCCCGATCGGCGATGCCTGCGTGGTAGGTTTCGGCATCAACGCCGTGTCTGCGCAGCAGTGCGGACAGCTCCTCGCAGCGGGCACGCGTACCGGCGTAGACGATGCCGTTCCCCTGCTCTGCCTCGCAAAAGGCTACCAGGTAGCGGAGTTTGTCGTCGGCACTGCGGGCGTGAAAGACCTCCAGTTGCAGGTTGAGGCGAGTTACGTCCCCAGCGACGATGCGTATGTCCTGCGTGGCGCCACCCTGGGCTGGGTGGAAAGACGCGCTCTCGGGGTTGCCCAGATGCCGTGCGATGTCGCGTCGCACACGGGGCGGTGCGGTCGCCGTCATGGCCAGCAGCGGCGGGTTGCCCAGCGCTCGCCGAGCCTGCCCGATGACGAGATAGTCGGGTCGGAAGTCGTGTCCCCAGGCGCTCACGCAGTGTGCTTCGTCGACCACCAGGCGGCTGATGCCCGCACGTCGCAGCGCGTGCAGGAACGGGGGCTGACGCAGTCGCTCCGGGGCGGCATAGACCAGCCGGTAGGCTCCCCTGGAGGCTCGTTCGAGCTGGCGCTGGAGCTCTTCCCACTCCAGGCTGCTGTTGATGGTCGTTGCCTGAGAACGCAGCGCCCCGGGCAGTGAGTCAAGCTGGTCTTTCATCAGGGCGATGAG
Source organism: Anaerolineae bacterium (assembly GCA_016783145.1). GTDB lineage: Bacteria > Chloroflexota > Anaerolineae > JAFGEY01 > JAFGEY01 > BS750m-G44. The sequence goes on along the minus strand of JADHXD010000043.1, from coordinate 17,500 downwards.
GGGTGAGATCACCAGCGTCGTGCCCTGCTCGGCCATCAGGGCGGGGAGCTGGTAGCAGAGCGACTTGCCGCCGCCGGTGGGCAGAATGGTCAGCACGTCCTCCCCTCGAAGCACGCAGGCGAGCGTTTCCACCTGGCCGGGAAGGAGTGAGTCGAAACCAAACAGCCGACGTGCGGCTTTTGCGATCCGCGTTCTCTCTTCTGCAGAGACGGGGATGTGGTCGAACGTGAGTATAGATGGATCCGGTTCTGCCTCTCGCGTCAAGTGCGGGCTGCCCGCCCGAGGACGCGGCTCCGATCTGGCGGCCTGCCGCTTTGTGTCGACCCCTCCGAGCGTGGCTTTCAGCTCGTCCAGTTCGGCGATGCGACGATGCTCTATCTCTGCGGCGAGCTCGATGGCACGAGGTGTTTCTCCGCTGGCCCGAAAGTAGTCGCGCAGCCAGCGCAAGTGGGTGACAGAGAGCGGTCTCTCCCCGCTCCCAGCGCTCAACAGACGCACCGCATAGCCGCTGGCTGACACCCAATCGTCCTGGGCCCGATAGATGGCGATCATGCCGTGCACGTAGGAGCGGCTATTGGGGTTCAGCTCGTACAGACGGCGGTAGGCGCTGAGCGCACCTGCTGTGTCGTTCCGTGCCAGCTCGACCTCGCCCAGCAGCCCGAGGGCGATCATGCTATCTTGATGTTCTTGAACGAGAGCAAGGGCGATCGAGTGGGCTGTCTCCACCTGGCCCAGGGCCAAGTGAACCTGGGCCAGCAGCGAACGGGCCGTAAGAGATGTTCTCCATTGCAGCCGTTCCTCCATGACCGGGAGAGCGCGATCCGGACGATCCTGGGCGAGAAAAGCGCGCACCCGCAGATCGAGAAGGGAAACCAGGCCCGGATTGGTGGGAATGAGAGAGTCCAGGCAAGCGTGGAGGGTCTCGATGTGGTCCCAGCGCAGGAGAAAGTTGAGCAGGCGACTGCGATCATTTGCGCTGAGGTGGCTGACCTGTTCCACGTATAGGCCAAGTTCTGTGAGCACATCGTGGACCATGGTGATCTCCCTGGGGGGGCCTCCTGGGTCGGAGGATCTTTACAGGTTTTCTGGATCTACCGTCACCTCATAGTCGGGTACGACGTGCACGCCGACGACGAGGAGCCAATGCTTACCCTGCCAACTACGGCTCAAGCCCAAGGCCAGGTAGATGGCACCGGCGTTGAGCCGTTCGTGGAGGTCCTCGTGCCCAAGGGTCAGGTGGCCCTCTGTCTGACAAAGCCAGGTCCGGCCCAGGGCGCGCCACTTGACGTCGGTCACGGAGATATCGTCTTCCCTCGTGGAATGAGGTGGGTCGCCGTGGCCCTTGAATGCAAAATCCAGGCGCGCCTGATACTTGCCCGAATAGGCATCCAGCAGGAAATGGGCGCTCAAGCGCTCCGGCTTGATCAGACACAGAGACCGTGTGTGGTGAACGAGCACGTCTTGGGGAGCGCGGTCGAGGCATCTGGCAAAGAAACCCGAACGCTTTTCCCCCTCCAGGCGCCGCAGGCGCCGAGGGGGATGGTGGACAAAGTCGGTGAGCCAATCTTCGGTGTGAGGCGGGTCGGGGCGAGGCGCGAGCAGATCCAGCTCGACCACGTCACAGCATTCGAGCAGGCGCCCACTCGTGTCTGACATATCGCCGGGCAAGAGCGACCCCCACTCGCGCACGGGGCGAACCCAGCGCAGGCCAGTTAGGGGATCGGGTTCCCGGGTCATGCCCGCTGTGCAGATGCCACTGAGCATCTTGGTCATCGCCAGGATGAGCACCTCTTGAGATGGCATTTCTACCCTCCCATCCTCACAAGTGGACGATGCGCAGTTCCGGCAGGGCCTCGACCCAGTGCTCGGCAACCAGGCGCCGGTGACAGTGCTCGGCAGTACGCTCCGAGCACAGGAGACAGGGGGCGCGGTAGCGCGACAAGACCTCACGGCCGACTTGCCCCGCGGCCCGCTGCGCGAGCAGAGGCGCAAAGAGGGATTCGTAGACCGCCCAGTCCTCATGCTCACGATAGGCATCCAAGATCTCTGGGGTTGGGGCCAGTTCCGGGCGGTGCTCGTAGGCGATCTGGAATCCCTCCTCCAGCAGAAAGGCCAGGTCGTCTCGCTTGGTGTAGCCCGCCAGGTGGGATGTGTTCCGCAGGCGGACATCGATCACCGCGTCTATGCCAGCGTCACGCAGTCGGTTGATGAAGGTCTTGAGCGGTTTGCCCTTGTACCCGATGGTGTAGACGGTCGGCATGCGGGCCTCCGGCCCTAGAAGAGAGAGAGCTGGCGCGGGATCTGTTCTCCCTGCACGGTCGAGCCGTCCGCCTGGATGTGGAGCACGCGGACGCCACGCTCGAGCAAGGTCTGGGCGATCAGGAGATGACGATGGCAGTGGTGGTGATCGCCCTCCCCGCACATGATGACCACCTGCTGTGCCTGGGCCAACGCGAGGAGCCGATCGATGCCCGTTTGATACTCGGGCGTCTGCTCCACGCGGCGGTAGTCCGGGTGCTCTGCGCCGAGGTCATACAATGCCGGATCCTCGGGACGCCCACCCAGCGACGTGCCCAGGAACTCGTAGGCCAGCCCGGCGTCCCGGAGGCTCCGGGCCAGTGTTTCCTTGTTGAACTGGGAAGCCCAGCGACTGTACGGTTGGCTGCGCACGTCCGCGACCAAGGTGATCTGGTGACGCCGAAGCAGGTCGACGAAGGCCGAGAGGTCGTGGTTACTGTGACCCACTGTGTAGAGGAGCGGTTTGTGGCCCATTTCACTCTCTCCGTGGTCTTTTCGTGCCGCAGGCAGGCCGAACGGGTCCCCGGAACTGGCCTGTGTAGGTTGTGCACCGCAACCGCACTCTGCAAGGCCTGACTCAATCCTCGGGCGCTGCCTGGGGCTGGGCAGTCTCATCCTCTGGCTCGTGCACGTCGATGACGCGGCGGTGCGGGGCCCGGTTGACGCGCAGTTGAAAGATGTCCGGTCGAGAGTAGTGCCCCACAGTGGCTGAACCCCAGACGAAGAACGGGTAGCCGGGAAGCCAGGTTTCGCTAAAGGCGGCCAGCGTGGCCTCCTGCGCGCCCGCTTCTCGGATCAGGCAGCACGCCTTCTCGGTCGATGCTTCACGATCAAAGTAGACGGGAGCGGCCTGAATCACCGCAAGCCTGAACTGAGCGTGCTCGGTCATGTGCTTCCAGATCCCTTCTCTATCGCGCCGAGCGGTGAACCTGGACGGCGAGCCGGTTGCTCGCGGTATCCCCAGAGCGCCAGGCTGCGCGCACTGTGAGCTGCCCTGAGATGCCATCACCCAGAGGAACGGCGGGCTGCCCTCTGAGAGGCTTGGTTCAACCTATGCCTGAGTTCCTCCTCCGAGATCAGCGGGCGGCCTATCGCCTCGAGGGTCTTATCGCTCATCTCCCCCTCTTGGACCAGTTCATAGCCCGCTCTTCTTGCCGCCTCCAGGACGGCTTTGCCATCGCTGGTGAGCTCTCCGTGCTCCCTCATTAGGGACGCGTGGGGTCTGAGGACTGCGCCCGCGAACTCCACGCCCGCGTTTTCGGCAAGCTCTTGGGCGATGCACACCACGGTCCGAAAGTTCCCCTTCTCCCACCATCCGCCAGTGGAAACGAGAGCGATCTTGCGGATCTTGACGTGCTCGCGGAACCTAGCCCGTGTGCGTCCGCCTCTCGTCTCCAGAAGCGGTTCGACCAGGGGACACAGCCTGTTGATGAGGTTCTGCATCTCGCCAGGTAAGGGAATGTAGACCGGCGTGGCCAGGACAAGGATGTCTGCCTCGCTGAGCCTCGGGTAGAGCGCCTGCATCTCATCCTTGATGTAGCACTGCCCCGCATTCTCGTACCAGCAGAGCATCTCGCCGGTGCAGGGCTTGACCTGGAGGCGCCCGGCGTAGTACAGCTCGACGTCGGATCCAGCATCCGTCATCCCCTGGAGGAAGGAGGTCAGGACCATGGCCGTGTTTCCCTTTTCCATCCGCGGGCTGCCATTGATGGCAACTACCTTGGTCATCACGTTCTCCTTTGCCCCAGGGCCAGGATGGGCACGGCCTCGGGGGGATCTGGAATGTAATGCCCGCAGCTCGGCCGTGCAGAGCCGCTGAGCCTGGGGGGCTTCTAGGTGATGATGATGTCATCCAGTGCCCGCTTTGGCACGTGGTGCACGTCGGCCTCGTCGCGGTAGTACTTGATGTCGCCCTCAGGGCCGAGGTCCTCGAGAACGACCTTCTCTTTCGGCTTTCCCAAGGCCAGGAGGAGCAAGATCTCGTAGGACTCGGGGATGTCCAGCACCTGCCGCAGTTGCTCACGGTCGATCGAACCGATCATGCACCCGCCGAGGCCCTTTTCCGTTGCACCCAGCATGATCGACTGCGCGGCGATGCCGTGGTCAACGCCAGAGGACTTGCTGATCTCTGTGTCTCCCAGGATGATGATGTATGCGGATGGCCTTTCTCCTTCCGCTGGGCCAGGCCAGTCGCGGAGGAACCCAGCCCATCGAGTGAGGGGGAATATCGCGGCATTCTTGCTCGGATCGCATGAGAGCACATACTTGAGCGGCTGCCGGTTGGACCCTGACGCGGAGCATCTGGCCAGGTCGATCAGCTCTCTCAGGGTTTCCAGATCGATGGCCACGTCTTGATAGAACCTTCGGTAGCTTCTGTTTCTCAGAACCAGGTCTCTTAGCGACACGGGACTCTCTCCTTGAAGTTTTTCCAGCGGGGACGCGATTTGTTTCGTCACGGGAGGTACGTACTCGTATTTTATCCAGTTTCCCTGTTTGGCGCAAATGGTGCCAGGCCATCGTGTCCGCGAGCGCAGGCTCGGCGCGAAGATGGCGATCGCCACCTCGAATGGATCGAGTTCCGTTTTCCGGAAATTGCCTATTGACAAATGTCCCAAAACGCGGTATAAAGGGATAGGATTGGTTTGCCTTCGCCGCGCATCGAGCGTAAGATCGCACCGTTCTTGGGTGTTCAGGACTTGGCTATTCTGCTCGGAGATCCGGTTCGTCTCGCTCATATCTTCGTTGGGACCCACTTGCCTCGTCGGCAGCGTGTACTGTGTTTGTCTTTTACCCATGATCGACAAGAGGAGGAGTAGCGTTATACATGGTTAGGGCCCGGGCGTATAAGGAAATGCGTCTCTGTGAGGAATGCGGGCAGCCCATTGAAGGCGGACGGGGGCATCAGCTTCTGTGTCGTCACTGTGAAGAAGCGCTGGAGCGACAAAAGCGCAGTGACAAGCGTCCTCGCCCGAACCGGCGAGAATCACGCGAAGACGAGGAGGGTGAGGATTGGTGACCGACGGTGGCATTTCGTTCGGTGCCAAGCACCATGTTTCCGACTGATCTTTTGGAGTTGCGGAGGGGATATGCTCAGAGTAGAATGTCCCGATTGTGGCGAGATAGTCGAACTGCGCGAGAACACCCCGGTCGGAAGCCGCGTCATATGCGTGGAGTGTGGCGTTGAGCTGGAGGTCCTCAGTCTCTATCCGCTAGAAGTGGACTATGCGCTCGAAGACGAGGATGACTGGGAAGGCGAGTGGGAAGAGGACGAATTGGAAGAGGGCGCTGACGAAGACGCCGAGGGGGATAACGAGTAAGAGCACAGAGCCTCACCTGCCCAGATGAGGCTCTGTACTCATTCACAGGCCCACACGAGAAAGACAGCTCGTGCGGGCTAGACGTAGTGCTTGAGCCAGGTGTACCGACGTGCTTCAGAGAGGTCAGAGCACACGCCGAGATAGCACACGTGCTCTGTCACCGCCGATGGCCCGACATCAACGCGCGAGGTCCATCCCAGATGCCCGCCGGCATCTCCCCAGTCGAGCAGCCGCGCGGCTGGATGGGGGCTGATCACGATGGCAGCGGCGAGAAAGGCATCGGTCTCCACGCCAGTCAGGGTGTGCGCCTCGCGGTCAGCCCAGACGGTGAGTGCTTCGCCGTCCCCCTCCCAGCGATAGGTAAACACCTTCATACCTTCCCAACGCTCGTCATCCTCGGCCTGCTTGAGCTCGCGCACGAAGGACTGGTACCAGTCGTGGCGGGAAAAGAAGGGCTGCGCGCAGCGCAGGTTCAGGATACTGGGGATGTAGTTGAGCATCCACGCCGAGGTGTCGGGCACCCAGTAGAAACCGGTCTTTTTGTACAGGGGGACAGACTTGAGGTTGCCGGACCACGTCCCCAGGGTCAGGAGATGGAACCCGAGCTTGCTGCAGCGCTCCAGGCAGTGCTGCAAAAGCCTCCGTCCGAGGCTTTTGCCCTGGTAGGCGGGGTGAACGTTGAGCACGGCAACGTAGCCGGCGTTCTTTTCCTCGGGGAGCTCGTTGAAGGAGCAGTAGCCGACGATCCGGTCTCCAGACTCAAAGACAAACACATTGATGGTCTTTTCGCGCTCGTGCCACTCGGTCACCATCTCGGATGTAAAGTCGACGCCGCCACTCCAGGTGCCTGGCCACTGATCGTCGCTTTCTCTCCACATCACAGCCAGTTTTTGCGCGTCCTGGCTGATGTCCAGCTCGCGCATCACGAATTCATCGTTCATCACCTAGCCTCTCGTCTCTCCCAGCGCTCTGGGCAAACCTGGCGTCGTCTCTCACCTGCGACAGTGCAGTGATACCCTCCTCCAGCCAGCCGACCCGGCAGTTGCTCCGGGCATCGAACTCTCGAACGTAGGGCTTGATATCCAGTAGGGGAGTTCCGTCCACGATGTCTACGTCCAGCACTTGCAGCACGTTCCCCTGTACACTGCTGAGACGTACCACCGAGATCCCGATCGCATTGGGCCGGGCGGGGGCGCGCGTGGCGAACACCCCGTGGGTACGCTCATCCAGAAAGGGCCTGACCTTCATGGACGGCGCCCGGGCCAGGTGAAAGTGATAGATCAGCATGATGTGTGAGAACCCGTCCAAGTCTGTGAGGCCGGGCGCGTATTCCGGCCAGACCTCGACCGTGCCCGGAATGTCCCGGGCAGCGGGCGGCTGTATCGGCGTACCCTGAGGTTCCTTGTGCGGCGTATGGATCACACCGATCGCGTGGTATTCAATGGCCGTCATGTCCTGCTCCAGTCTCGTTCTCCGATGCAGACGGGCTCGTGCAGTGTCGCTCTGCCTGGACTGTGGAGCGCCTGCGTCCACGCTCAGGACCGGGCTTTGCCACGGTAGTGGGCCATCCACCTCATGGCCCACTCGTCGTGCCCGAGAAGCAGATCACTCGCCAGTATCGCCTCGCGCACCGTCGAGACCAGCGGGTTCGTGATCGGGCAGGTGAGCCCGCAGGCCACAGCCATGGCCAGGAAAGCGGCGTTGATGACCGGGCGATCGGGCAAGCCGTGCGAGACGTTGCTGGCCCCCATAGTGATGTTGACGCCCAGCTCCGTGGCGATGCGCCAGATCGCCTCCAGCGTGGTCCGTCCGGCTCCTGCATCTGCGCAGACCGCCAGAACCAGAGGATCGATGATCACGTCGTTGCGAGGGATGCCCAGACGCTCCGCGCGATCGATGATCTTGCAGGCGACCTGCAGTCGCTTCTCCGCCGTCTGCGGAATACCGTCGTCGTCCATCGCCAGGCCGATCACCGCGGCACCATACGCCTTGACTAAAGGCAGGATGCTCTCCAGTGACCTCTCCTCGCCATTGACCGAGTTGACGAGAGGCTTGCCCTCGTACTCGCGGAGTCCGGCTTCGAGCACGTGCGGATTGGGGCTGTCGATGCACAGCGGCACATCCGTGACCTGGCGTACGGCCCTGATGATCTGGCGCATCAGCTCCGGCTCATCCGCGCCAGGAACGCCTGCGTTGACGTCGAGGATGGCCGCTCCAGCCTCGACCTGTGCGAGTGCATCCCTGCGCACCACGTCCAGGTCGCCCTGCTCCAGAGATGCCATCAGCTTCTTGCGCCCTGTGGGGTTGATCCGTTCGCCGATGACGATCACGGGTCCGCCGCGGCCGATCGTGACGGTCTGGGTCGCCGACGATACGACGGTTTCCAGGTTGTTTCCAAACAAAGCAAGCCTCCTCTGTTGAGAATCCGGGTCCATAGCTGAGACGCACACAAGGTGTCCTCTCTATGGTGCTGCGTGCCTTCTGATCGCTTTGCGCAGAAGCACCGCCGATGTGATGAGTATCCCTGCCCAGGACGTGATGTGGAGCCAAAGCCCCCAGCCTAACCGGATGGTGGGCGTATTGTATGCCGCCCAGATGCGCGGGCGAATCACCCAGAAGGCGCACTGGGCTGGGATCAAGGCGACAAAGGCCAGCCCGACAAGAGCGGCGTCCAGAAGAACAGGGGGACCTTGGCGGAAGACGGCGTGAGCCAGGACCACTGCTAGACCTACCCCCAAGGCAATCCCTTGCAGGCGGAACTCGCTCGTAAAGAGCTCTCCAGGACGACCCCAGACGGGAGGCAGAAGGCCGGGCAGAAGCGCCAGTGCCACGCCCAGCATTCCCACTCGAAGCCAGCGAGGATAGACAAGGGTTGGACTTGAGGACAGCAAGACCAGTCCCAGCGAACACACAAAGGGGGGCAGGTAGAAAAGCTGCCGTGGGAAGGGCCCCCTGGCAGAACCGAACCCCGGAAGGAATTTCACAAACTCCCCGAGGTCCTGACCGTTGAGCCGAAGCGCTGCGGTGTCGTGGTCCACCCACGGTGCCCAGTAGGACAGAGCCGCGAGCAGATACAACGTGAGTAGGATGCAGGAGATGGGCACAAGGGTGGCAGATGTCTGCGTTCGAGCGTTCAAGCCGGCTTCCTCTACAACGAGTCGAGTGTGTCCTGGATGATCTGATCTTGATGCTTGGCCTGCTCAAAGTACTGGATCATGAACTCACTGTGTCTCTGGCGGAGGGTCATCGTGGCCACAGCGCGGACATCACCCTCATCAGCAGCGATGCGCCCATCTGCGGCCGCATGAGCGCGTGCGGCCTCCATGGTAAAGATATCGGCCCGATTGGAGGCGATCTTGAGCCGCCAGATTGCCTCCAGCGCAACCCGCTGCGCTGGAGGCGTAAGCCTGACCCTGGGAAGCAGGGCCTTGGCCTCTTTGATATCCTTGACAACGGCTAGCGTATCTTGGGCGTACAGCTCAGCGAACGCGTGGGGGTTTTCATCGAACTCGGACCTTCGACGGCATACCTCAAGCCGTTCATCCATATCCTCCAGTCCGCTGACGAGCACGTGCAGCCCAATGCGATCCATGATCTGTGGTCGAAGACTGCCCTCCTCGGGATTCATCGAGCCGACGAGCACAAATCGGGCGCGGTAGGTGCCAGTCAACGGGCCGCGCCGAACAACGTAGCGGCCCTGAGCGGCCGCGTCCAGAATGGCGTTGATGATCTGACCATCCAGCAGATTGATCTCGTCAGCGTACAGGATGTTTTGGTCTGCGTGAGCCAGGATGCCCTTTTCGATGCGGACCCGGTTCTGTTCTATGGCCACGCGCTCATTGATCCCGCCGATCACGTCTTCCAGGCGTGCATTGAGAGGTAGCTCCGTCAGTTGCATATGGCTAGGCTCGGTGATCGACTCGCCGCGTGCGAGCTTTGCTGCGCAGTCCGGGCACACCGCATCGATGCCCCGCGCGTAGGCTGCTTCTGGCTCGCAGCCATACGGGCAGGTGCTCCGCTCGACGGAAGGCAGCAGGTCAAGCATGCCGCGAACCGCGACCGTCTTGGCAGTGCCGCGCGGCCCGATCAGCAGCACACCTCCCACGCGTGGGTTGACCACGGCCAAGATCAGTGCCGTCTTCATCTCTTGCTGTCCGACAATGGCTAGAAACGGGAAAGGCACATAGTCGAGCAGCATGCCCTGATCGGCCTGGGGCGCCGCCTCCAGGATCTTGCCTGTGGAACTCTCTCAGGATCTCGAGCAACATCGACCTGGACATCGTGCCTCCTTGGCCATAGAACCGACCCGCCTATGTCTCGCCCACGAGACGGTACGTCTCGAGCAGCGTCCTGGCTGCACCTGGCCACGTGAATCGCCTGGCCTGGACCAGGCCTCGCTCGACCAACGTCTGACGCAGTGCGGTGTCCTGCACCAGGCAGGCAAGGGCTTCAGCAAGCGACTCCGTGTCGTGCACGTCAACCAGCAGCCCTGCATCGCCGACGACCTCGGGGAGAGACGAGTTGTCGGCGACAACGACAGGCGTCCCGCAAGCCATCGCCTCGAGGGGAGGGATTCCGAACCCTTCGTATAGGGATGGAAGGGCGAACGCCTCGGCCAGGTTGTACACTGCAGGCAGGTCGGCATCATCCACAAACCCCGGAAAGAACACCCGCCCCTCCAGGCCCAGCGCCTGCACCTGAGAGAAGATGTCTTCGTACAGCCATCCGCGGCCACCGACGATCACCAGAGACAGGTCATCCATACTCAGACGGGCAAAGGCACGGATCAGACCTGCATAGTTCTTGCGCGGCTGTATCGTGCCCAGGCTGAGGATAAACCGTGGGGGCAGGACATACTTTTCCTGGATAGAGCTCAGCAGTTGCGCATCGTCGATCGACCGGAATCGAGGCTCTACACCTGGGTAAAGAACGGTCACCCGTTCTTCAGCTACGCCGAGCAGCTCGATCACATCCTGACGTGTGTTCTCCGAATCTGCAAGCACCCAGTCCGCACGCTGGACCGCGCGCGGCACATTGCTCGTCAGGTATTCGAGCAAGGCGCGCTCAAAACAGTGGGGCAGACGCAGAAAGGACAGATCGTGAATCGTCACGATGGATTTTGTGCCCGATCGCATCGGGGGCAGCGTAAAGTCAGGAGAGTGGAACAGGTCCACCTGCCCTACGAGCCACTCGACATCGATGGGCAGGCGCGCGCGGTGCCAGATGCGATTCCACCAGTGCTCGTCGATCCAGGTGCGCACCTCGCGAAAGTTGGCGTTTGGTATACCCGAGGCCGTATTTCGAGGGTGGGGAGTGCCTGGCGGATAGGGAAGCCGGCGCCCCTGCACCAGGAGCGTGTATTCGTTTTCCTGGTCTACCTCTGCCAGAGCGCGCACGACGTTTCGGGTCAGCCGCCCGATGCCCGCGCCCTGGTGTGCAGCAGAGGTATAGTCAATGCCGATCCTCAAGCTAGGCTGGCTCTCTCTCTGTGTAGGTCTGCAAACCCTCCTGCACTGCTGCCTGGTCGTTCACGTCCCTGAACGTCCACAGCCGGTTCGCGAAAAAGTTCCAGAATAGGACAATGCCCGTCGCGATGACCTTCGCCCCATTGGAGGAGAATACGCCGTGCTCCACACCCAGTGCCCTGGCTGCCGGTGCAACCAGGCTGGCCAGCAGCCCTGTCTCCCCCAAGAGCCAGTGGTCGACGCTCCACAGGATCCCCGTGTTGAGCGCCCAGGCGATCACGCTGACGACGACAAACTGGGCGAACTTTCGGCCTCCCTGCTGGCCCTTTGTCTCGGGATATACCCAGAACCGGCTCCAGGTGTAGTTGTTGACGATCGCGGTGGTGATAGAGAGCGTGTTCGCTGGCACCTGGTGAACGCCCATCACGTTGTGCAGCAGGTTAAAGACGGCGAAATCCAGGGCTGTGCCAATGGTCCCCACGACGCAGAACTTGAGAAAGCGTACGATTTCCTGGCGTTTATCCCTGGCAAGTGTGGTGAGTTTCGTGATCAAGCGAATCTGCTCCTGTTGTGTGTGAGACTGTGAGCTGGCCCTCGTCTCCCGTAGACCAGGCCCAAGATGATCGCGACATGTATGTACATGCTGTGAACCCAAAGGTTATCGACGACGTTGTGGACACTTATGTGGACCAGCATGCCCAGTGCCCCAAGGGCCAGGGCTCTGACGTAGGGATCGCCAGCCTCGCGGAACGCTCGCCCCATCTGCCAGATAGCCATACCCCACAGCCAGAGGTACGTAGTCAGCCCGATCAGCCCGGCTTCCGCCGCCACATTCAGGTAGTAGTTGTGCGCGTGGCCCAATGACATCGGCCATTTGGGGAGGGAATATGTAACGTAGGCGGCCTGGTAGTTCCCGAATCCTATGCCCAGCCAGGGGTGGTCGCGCCACATGTCAAGCGCGGCCTGCCAGAACGCCAGTCGTTCGACAGAAGCATAGTTTGCATCGGTGATCTCGATGCCGCGTACGTCACGACTGCTGAAGGAGGACGCAAAGCTGGTGAGTCGTCCTCCGAAGGTCTGCACCAGCCTGCCAGCCGGCTCGGGAAGCAGGCGGAAACTGCCCAACAGGCCAAACAGCGCGAGGACTGCGACCACAGTGATGAACGTTGTCGCTCCTCTTCGGCTGCGGACCACGTTCATGAAGCCAAATCCGGCGCCGAACGCCAGCCACGCGCCGCGCGACCCACTCATGCCGATGGCCACGCCAATCAGCGCGAAACTGGCTGCGGCCAATCCCTGCAGCCAGAGCGGGACCGGCTGTTGTGCCCTGCGCTCGACGGCTGAGCGCGCCGCAGCAGGTGCGCCCCGTCGCTTGAGCAGAGAGACAGCGAGCGCAAACGCGACCGGGGCGACCAGCCCCAGGTAGCCACCATAGGGGTTGGGCTGTTCGAATGTGCCGTAGGCACGCATGTACCGCCCCATCATCACAAAGGACTCGGGACCTGACTGGGTGAAGAACTGGTAGGCGCCCAGGAGAGCCTGGGCAGCACCTGCTAGCAGTGCGCTGGCAACTACGGTCCTGCTCTGGTCTCGATCGATGGCGCTGCTGGCAAACAGCATCACACCCAAGAACTCGAGCCACTTGGCAATCTCTTTGAGGAACAGGGTCAGACCAGAGGCGTTGATGGCAGAGATCAGGGCTGCGCCGACGAACAATGCCAGCGGCGCGCTCAGACGAGGCCACGTCCACCTACCCTCCCTCAGCGCGATCGAGCGAGCGATCCACGCGGCGATCATGATCCCGACAAGGCCTTCGGTCACGCCGACGGTGATCCCGCCCAGGTCGACCTCAAAGAGCGAACCGAACGGAACGGCAAAGCAGAGCAGATAAAGGGCCAGGTGCGGCTTGACCAACGTCAGCAGGAGGAACGCCGTTCCCGGCACGGCGATGACAAGCCACTGCAGGGGAAGCAGCGCCAGCGCCAAGCCTGCCGCCAGGACGATCGCCCACAGGATCAGGCCACTTTGGGATGGCATCGGCAGACAGAGCGGTCGGTAGGAACGAGTGTCGGTCATCGAGCCGGCACCCTTGTGCGAAAGTGATCGATCGTCCTCATCAATCCCTCCCGCAGGCCGACGGTTGGTTCCCACTCCAGGCGCGCTCGGGCCTTGCCGATGTCCGGACGGCGGACCTTGGGGTCATCTTCCACACGCTCGCTAAGGCTGCTGCGATCGATGAACGTGGCCCCGGCCTGGTTGCCAGTCAGTGCGTTGACGATCTCGGCGAACTCCCGGATGGTGTATTCCTCCGGATTGCCCAGGTTCACTGGTTCTGCCTCATCCGACAACAGCAAGCGAATGACGCCGGAAACCAGGTCACTGACGTAACAGAAGGAACGTGTCTGCAGCCCGTCCCCGTAGATGGTCAGGGGCTGTCCGAGCAGTGCTTGCCTGACAAAGTTAGGTACCACGCGCCCGTCGTCCAGCCGCATCCGGGGGCCGTAGGTGTTAAAGATGCGCGCGATCCGTGTCTCAACTCTGTGGTAGCGGTGATAAGCCATGGCCATCGCCTCAGCGAAGCGCTTGCTTTCATCGTAGACGCCGCGCGGGCCAACCGGGTTGACGTGGCCCCAGTAGCTCTCTGGCTGTGGATGGACCTGCGGATCACCGTATACCTCGGACGTAGATGCCAGCAGGAAACGACATCCTTTTTCCTTGGCGAGGCCGAGCGTCTTGTGCGTACCCAGCGCGCCAACCTTGAGCGTCTGGATCGGCTTCTCCAGGTAGTCGACCGGGCTGGGCAGGGATGCGAGATGAAGCACAGCATCCAGCGGCCCCGGGACATAGATGTAGTTGGTGACGTCGTGTTTGATGAAAGCGAAATCGTCACGGCCAGCAAGGTGAGCGATGTTGTCGATGCTGCCAGTGCTCAGGTTGTCCATGGCGATCACTGTGTGTCCGTCGACCAGAAGCCGATCGCACAAGTGAGAGCCAATGAACCCTGCTCCACCAGTGATTAGAACGCGCATTTTGCACCTCCCTTGCTCTGCCTGTCGGCGAGTAGTATACACCAGACTACGGGGGCGGACAAGTGCAGATCGTGCGTAGCGGCTCCACGTCCTACGGGGACAACCGCTTCATGTCCCGAGGAAACAGCGTCGTTTCTCGCAGGTTGGCCGCGCCTACGATCATCTGTAGCAGTCGCTCAGCGCCCATGCCAAAGCCGCCGTGGGGGGGCATCCCGTAACGAAAGGCCTCCAGATAGCCAACAAAACCCTCCGGGTCCAGATTCCAGCGTTCGAGGTGGCTCATGAGCTGCGCATAGAGGTGAACACGCTGCCCACCCGTCACGATCTCTGTGCCGCGGAACAGCAGGTCAAAACTGTGGGTGTGATCCGGATCATCGGGATCGGGCATCGTATAGAAAGGGCGCTTCCCTGTTGGGTAGTGTGTGACAAAGAGCAGCTCTGAACCGAATGCCTCGCGGGCCCACTGGCACAACCAGCGCTCGTGTTGAGGAGACAGGTCGTCCTCGCTTCGGCAGTCCTCGCCGAACTGGTCATGGATGATCTGCTGGGCTTCCCGGAACTTGACCCGAGGGATGGTCTGTCCAACAGTGGGCAGGCTCACCCCCAAGGATTCCAGGTCTTGCGCGCAGCGCTCCCCCAGTGCTGCAAAGATGTGGCACACCACGCCCGTCAGCAGCTCCATCACATCCCTGTGGTCGCGGATAAAGCCCATCTCCACGTCAAGGCTGGTGTACTGGTTGATGTGACGGGTGGTGCTGTGCGGCTCCGCACGGAAGACTGGCCCGACCTCAAAGACGCGCTCGAACACGCCGACCATGATCTGCTTGTAGAGTTGAGGACTCTGGGCAAGGTAGGCTGTCTGACCAAAGTAGCTCACCGGGAAGACGTTGGCCCCGCCCTCCGTCGCCATACCGACCAGCTTGGGGGTTTGGATCTCTGTGAAGCCTTCGCCTGTCAGGTGCTCCCTGAAAGCGGCGAGCAGTCCGCTGAACAGTCGAAAGGTCGCTTGCTTCTGCGGATGTCGCAGTCCGACAGGAGCGTGGTCGAGAAAGACGTCCAGCCCTGGCTTGAGCACCTTCTTGTTGATCTCAAAGGGCAAAGTCTCGGTCACGGGTGTGATCACCCGCACCTGGCAGTCGTGGAGTTCCAGTCCGCCCGGCGCCTGGGTCTCGGTAACGACGGTGCCCTCGACCTCGATCACGGTCTCGGGCTGCGCGTCCTGCAAGACGGCCAACTGCCGGTCGCCTTCGATCACGGCCTGGAACAGCCCGCTGCCATCACGCAGTAGCAGAAAGCTGATGCCTCCCAACCGTCGCAGCCGGTGCAGCCATCCGGCCATCGTGACCCGTTCCCCTACGTGCTCTGCCGCCTGCCTCGTCTGGACACGGGGTGGTCTGGGAGCGGCGCTGCTCGCGGCTCCGTCCATCGCCTGGTTCATGGCACCCTCCTCGATAGCATGGGAATAGAATCGCCTCCCTCTCCACAAGGATGAGGGAGGCGCCCACGGTGCCACCTTGCTTTGCCGCCGTCTCACAACGGACGACCTCTGTGGGTCACGAGACCCAGCCCTGTAACGGGAGCATCCGGCAGAGCCTACGGTGCTGTTTGCCCTTCGACCCTGCAGCTCTGGAGTGTCGTTCGGCGGGGCCAGGCACTGCGTCGCAGCAACCCGCAGCTCTCTGAGGCCGGGCGACCTGCCTACTCTTCTCCTTCATCGCTGATCCATATCGGATTGGCCGCTACTATAGCATAGAGCGCAGGCGGTGTCAAGTGAAGGAAAGCGGTCATTTGACGGTTCTTGGAAACCGTGGTACACTGGGGCATCTCTGGGTAACAGGAGGCATGGTTAGGCATCTCGACAAGCTTTGGACCTGACTGGTCGGGGCTGAGGCATTTCCCCTGACGCTGGCTGGAAGGCCTGGGACGCAAAGTCCCGGAAGCTGACTGAGGCAGAGATGCGCGACCGTCTGCGGGCTGCCGTAGAAAGGAGGCGTGTTCAGATGACAAACCGAATCATCGCCCGAATCACAACTGAGTTTGTGGATCTTGGAATGCGCTTGCCGGCTCGCCGCCCCGGGGAGATAATTCACTAGATCGTCCTCTTCTGGGGGGAGTGCGGCCACGGGTGTGTTCCTATCCGTGGCCGCTTTCTTGTTGCCCCTCTTGCCTGTCAATGGGTCGCCGCTCTCTTCTCGCTGGCCACGGATGTGTGTTCGCTCCGTGGCCAGCGCGCTCTGTCCGCGGGCTGGCGTTCTCGCTGAGCAGAAGCAAGAGGAAGAAAACAGTGACCCGAAACGATACCTGCCCTGGTGCGTGTGAGCATCAAGAGGATGAAACCGAGTACTATGAGAGAGTGTTCGACCCGATGCAGACAGACCGTCGGGCGCGCCGCAAGCGCAAGCCGGTGCCCAGGCAGCTGCCAAAGAAACCAGAAGAGCAGATCATGGAGGAGTTGGCTGACCCCATCGGCCTGGAAGGTGGTTTCAACACGACCTATCGCCCAGGCCAGCACGAGGAACAGTGGCTGCTGTCCTCTCTGCGCTCCTTCTACGACCAAGAACTCATCACTGATGTCCTGGCACAGGTCAAAGGGGGCAAAGAGGCGAGCGTGTACCGCTGCGCCGCTCACCCAACGGTCGGCAGTCCCTTCCTGGCGTCCAAGGTATACAGGCCGCGCATGTTCCGAACGCTGCGCAACGATGCGGTGTACCGCCAGGGCCGCCAGATCCTCACGGCGGAGGGTCGTCCTGTCAAGACGACCGATCATCGGATCATGCGGGCTATCGGGAAAAAGACCGTGTTCGGCGTGCAGGTGATGCATACCTCCTGGTTGATGCACGAGTACAACACCCTGGAATGCCTGTATCACGCGGGCGGCGCAGTGCCCAGGCCGGCCGCGGCAAGCGAGAATGCCATCCTGATGAGCTACCACGGAGATGCTCAGATGGCCGCTCCTACGCTGAACACGGTGCGTTTGGACTACGGCGAGGCCGTCCTGCTGTTCCGGGAGGTGCTGCGTAACGTGGAGCTGATGCTGCAGCACGACCTGATCCACGGCGACCTGTCCGCCTATAATGTGCTCCTCTGGGAGAACGAACTCACGATCATTGACTTTCCACAGGCGGCAAACAGTTGCGCCAACACCGAAGCCTATCGTATCTTGAAAAGAGACATTGAGCGCGTGTGTGACTACTTTGAGGGGCAAGGAGTGCGGTGCGATCCCTCCGCGATCGTGGATGACCTCTGGTCCCGCTACCCAGGAGTAGAAGGCGGCGACCGGGCAGCGGACCTGTCCGCGCTGGAGGCGCTGTCCCTGGAGTGATCTGCCTTGACGCCGGAACCTCTGCGCGACGAGGTGCGTGGCCGGTGAGTGGGACTCGGGTCTCGCCGA
>JADHXD010000191.1 GCA_016783145.1 Anaerolineae bacterium | reverse complement strand
CGATGTAGCGCAGGTCCACATCGTACAGGTCGAGGAACGCCTCGTACGACAGGGCCAGGCCGCGCTCCAGTTTGCGGATCATCGAGCTGGACGCCCAGAAATCGATGGGGATCCGGTCACCAGCGCCGTGTTCGAGCGCCAGGTAGGTTCTCTCGCGCGAATCCATATTCACCCTACGTTTACGGCATAAAGATCTCGCGGTCTGCGGGATCGGTCTGGTAGCCTTCGATCCAGGCCGGAGCCAGGCAGTTTCCTCCGTCCAGGGCGGCCTCGACGATGCGCTTGTTGAAAACGCCGACGTGCTCGCTTGCCAGGTACTCTGCCACCGGCATCCACAGGCTTTCCGCGATCTCTTCTTCCTGGCGCGTGATCTCTTGCGTCAGGGGAGACAGGCGACACACAAAGTAGATGTCCGACTTGCCGAACCGGTACCCGTGCCAGTGTCGGAAACAGACCAGCGATTCGAACCGCGTGTGGATGCCGGTCTCTTCGAGCACTTCGCGGATCACCCCGTCCACGAGATGCTCGCCCTGGTGCAGCGCCCCGCCGGGCAGCTTGTAGTATCGCCGGTGGTTTGTGCGGTGAGCCCTCTCCCAGACGACCAACAGCTCCTGGCGCTCGTTGACCACGACGCCTCCCGCACCCACATAGTGGGAGGCATAGGGCGGGATGAGCGCCCCGGGCACCAGTGGACAGGTCATCATCAAATAATCGGAGCCGCTGTGGTGGTACCCAAAACCCGCCTCCACGGCGACCGGGATCAGAGAGGACTTGGCGATCGGGATCTCGAGCCACACGGCCTTCAGCCCCTGCTCTGCCCAGGCCCGCATAGAGTCGGCGAGCCCACGCCGGAACTGCTCACCATCCCCGGGCAGCGCCTCAGGATCGATGACCACCCCGGCAAACGCGTTTGTCGTTGACTTGAGAAGGTCCATGGTCCCTCAGCGCTTCCCTCGCCAATCCCTGTCGATGTTGAACTTGAAGTCGCAGCCGTCAGGAGCCTGGGTGACCTGGTCAAGCCACAGTGAGCGATACCCCAGCTCATACGCTGGCGGAGCTGGCTTCCAGGCGGCGAGCCGGCGCTGGATCTCGCGTTCATCCACCAACAGGTTCAGCTTGCCCGCCTCCGCATCCAACTCGATCTGGTCCCCGTTCTCAACGATCGCCAGCGGGCCGCCCACCGCCGCCTCCGGCGCGATGTGCAGCACCACCGTCCCATAGCACGTCCCACTCATCCGGGCGTCGGTCACGCGCACAATGTCGCGCAGGCCCTGTCGCAGCAAGTGGGCCGGCAGGCCCGCCGCGCCCGTCTCCGGCATGCCGGGTGCGCCGATGGGACCCTGATCGCGGTTGACGATCACGTGGCCCGGGGTGGCCTGGGCCAGGATCCGGTCCTCGTGACCGGGATCGCGCCGCTTTCCGTATTCCCGCTTCGGGAGGACCATCGCCGGCCCGACGTGCTTGAGCAGTCTCGGTGAGGCCGCCGAGGTCTTGATCACCGCGCCGTCGGGAGCGAGGCTGCCGCGAACGATGCGCAGGCCGCCGTTTGGCAGGATGGGGTCCGAAAGCGGCCGGATGATGTCTCGATCCCGGACGCGGGCACCTTCCAGGTTCTCGGCCATCGTCTTGCCGCTTGCCGTCATCACAGACGTATCCAACAGAGGCGCCAGCTCTTTCATCACCGCCCGGATGCCGCCCGCGTGGTAGAGTTCCTCCACCGTGCACCTGCCACCCGGCTTGACGTTGGCGATAAAGGGCACCTCGTCGCTGATCCGGTCAAAGTCGTCCAGGGTCAGGTACACGCCTGCTCTCCTGGCGATCGCGATCAGGTGGATCATCAGGTTCGTGCTCGCCCCCGTGGCCATCTGCACGCGGATCGCGTTCTCAAAGGCCGCACGCGTCAGGATGTCGGAGGGGCGAATGTCTCGCTCGACCAGCTCCATAATCTGGATTCCCGTGGCTTCGGCGATGTGAATTCGCTGCGAGTACACGGCGGGGATCGACGCACAGCCCGGCAGGGTCAGCCCCAGAGCCTCGGCCATCGACTGGACGCTGTTCGCCGTACCCATCACGCCACACGCGCCGCAGGTGTTGTAAAAGCCGTTCATCTCCACCTCGCGCATCTCTTCGTCCCCGATCACGCCCGCCCGGTAGTCGTACCCAAAGCGGATCGTGTCGCTGGAGCAGGCCACGGTTTCGCCCTTGTAAAAGCCTGCCAGGCGCGTTCCTCCGGTGACAATGATCGCCGGCTTGTTCACAGTCGCCAAGGCCATCGCCTGCGCAGGCACGTCCTTGTCGCAGGTGCTGAGCAGGACCACGCCGCGGATCGGCATCGAGGCGATCATTTCTTCCGTGCTCATGGCCATCAAGTTGCGGTAGATCAGGGTCGAGATATCGTGAAACACCTCGCACATCGAGATCGTGGGAAACTCGAGCGGGAATCCCCCTGCTGCCCAGATTCCTCGCTTGACCGCGTCCCCGAGGGTGCGAAAGTGCCAGTGACCCGGGTTCAGTTCGCTCCACGGGTTGCAGACGCCGATGATGGGACGCGACATATCAAAGTCGGTGTATCCCATTGCGCGGACGTGCCCGCGAAAGGTCCCATCCATGGGGTCATCCAGGTTCACGTTCCGTACACGCGGTTCCTTTCTGGTGCTCATTGTGCTCCTCTCCTGTTCGTCGTTGGTTTCGGCTATGCGAGAAGGATCTCGCCACAATGCTCAGGTCCGACTTCTTGCAGGGGGCAGGGCTTCAGGCGCGACCTCACACACGCCAGCCAGCGGCCCCATTCCTCCGCATCCTTGCCCTGGTCGGTGCCACTGATCGCAGACAACTCACTGTGCGCCTGCCCGGCCAGCAGCGCCCGCACGTCATCCAGGTAGGCGATCAGCATCTCCAGGCCGTGCGGGCTCCCGCAGCGGGCCGGTGCTCGCCCAATGGCCAGTTCGAGTGTGGCCAGTCGTTCCTGCGAGGGTTCACCTCGTCGCGCCAAACATCAACATCCCTGCTCCCAGGAAGCGAGGGTCATCCCAGTGACGCATCTCCAGGTTCAGCACGATCTCTTCCCGTCGCTCCGCGTCAGGCCCGACGCGTATGCCCTCGTCTGGCATAGAGGCGTACTCGGACCCGACACGCCTCGCGTCCTGGTAGCAGCGACCTGGGGGTCTTGTAGTGGCGACTTCAGTCGCGTTCGGGTAGCGGCGACCTGGGGGTCTTGTAGTGGCGACTTCAGTCGCGTTCGGGTAGCGGCGACCTGGGGGTCTTGTAGTGGCGACTTCAGTCGCGTTCAGGTAGTGGCGACTCCAAGGTCCTCTTCACCCATAGCTCCCCTCGGCACCCACTGGCCCGCAAACCAAGTTTCCACCCTCCTGATAGAGTACGGTGAACCCTGCAGCGAGGAGCTCCATCCTCAAGGCAGGAGGCTTCAGGTGTCTGCGATTGGGCAGGTACCACCGGCCACAGACCTCGATCGCCCCCTCGTACGACCCCGGCGACCCCTCAAGCTCGACGTAGACAATCCCCGTAGCCGCATCGATGATGCCCTTCTCCCCATACCGGCTGTAGACGATGCCCGAAGGCGCGTCCACGATCGTTTCCTGTGGGCGGTATCGCTCCTCGTCGAATACCGCGCTGCTGATGAGGTACATGCCCCCTGGTTTGAGGCGGGCACGGACGGCAGCGTAGACCTTTGCTCGGTCCGCATCCGTGACGATGCCCTGCAGGCAGTAGCTGTCCACGATCAGGTCATAGGTCTTTCCTCCGTGGGGCAGATCACAGATGTCCTGCACCGCGTAGTGAATGACCAGGTTGTGCTTCCTGGCCTCTTCTCGGGCCATCTCGATCGCCAGGGGAATGAGGTCTATGCCGTCCACCTGGAACCCTCTCCCCGCCAGGAAGCAGGCGCCCGGGCCTGTGCCGCACCCGTACTCCAGAGCGGCTGGGGTGGGCACCGAAAAGTGCAGGCGAGGCAGCACGGACTCTAGGAAAACGCGCGAGCTAAAGTTCTCGAAACCGGTGCTCCCGTGGATCTCGGCCCAGGCTGTCTTGCCCTCCGCCCTGACTCTTTGATATCCCTCAATGTGCTCCCGGTAGTAGTACTTCTGCCCCATCGCTCCTCTATTCGCTCGGCTCGCGCAGACCTTCCGCTCCAGTCGCCATCGCCGGACGACCGCCAAAGATGCGCAGCAGCTTGATCGCTTCCACGACCTGCTCCCTGCTGGCGCCCAGCTCCCGTGCTCGCCGCCCGTACCAGCGCGCGCCGTGCGGATGGTTGAAAACGGCGTCCATCTGCATCGCCATCAACTGCTTGACCCAGGCCGGCAGCGCGGAATCCGCGTCCAGGAACTCTCCATCCGCCCGTGAGATCTGGGCCAACTCCGGGCTGTGCTCGGCCAGCAGTTCCGACCAGCTCTTCTCTTCCATCGCCGCTCCTCTCCTAGCGACCGCTCTCCCCCTCGCACCCCTTTCCTCGCCGCGTGGCGGACCGGGTCGCAATTCTTGCCATTATAGCACCGCTCAGATCGGCAGGCAAGCTCTACTCGCACCCCGTAGCCCAAGCGGCTCGCTTGGGTTCCCCGTCGGCAGAGCCAGTAGCTCGGCAGAGATCCTCGCCGGGGACTTGCGCCTCCACCCGGGATACTTGCGGTCCCGACCACTGCCCGGCGCCCGCCTTGGCTGAGGCCTGAGGCTCTCTGCTCTTCTCCGTGCTCCCCGTGTCTCTGTGGTCAGACACAGGTACCTCCAACGATTGCGGGAAGAGCCAAGAGATGCTATAATGCCGCCGGGATGCGGGATCGCGATCCCCACAGGCCCGTGACCACCCGCCTCATAGCAGATGCCAAAGGAGGACACTCGTGCCAACCAACCCATTCAGTCACCTGAAGCCGATGACTGCCGACGTCTCCCCGATCACCGTCGAAGAACGAGGTAGCCGCATCGCCAAGGCCCGCCGGCTGATGGTAGACAGCGGCATCGATGCCCTGTACATCGAGACAGGCGCCGGCCTGCTCTACTTTACGGGCGTCCGCTGGGGCCCGAGCGAGAGGATGTTGGCTGCCATCCTACCGGCACGGGGAGAGATCGCCTATGTCTGCCCCGCCTTTGAGGAGGAGCGACTGAAGGAGCTGATCACCCTGGGCGATGACGTGCGCACCTGGGAGGAAGATGAGAGCCCCTACAAGGTCGTTGCCAGAATACTTGCGGACCGTCACATCACCACCGGCACGATCGGCATCGAGGAGAGCGTGCGCTTTTTCCTGTTCGATGGGATCCGCAAGGAAGTGCCGCGTCTCGAGTTCGTCAGCGCAGACCCGGTCACAATCCCCTGTCGGGCCATCAAGTCACCCGCCGAGATCGCGCTCATGCAGCGTGCCAATGACATCACGGTCGCTGCCTACAAGGCATCCATTCCCCTGTATCGAGAGGGGATGTCACAGCAAGAGTTCCGGGATCTGGCCACGGCGGCTTACCAGGCGCTGGGTGTGCGCGGGGGCATCGACACACAGTTCGGCGAGAGCACAGCCTACCCCCACGGGTCCAAAGAGCTCAAGTACCTCAAACTGGGGGACGTGATCCTGATGGACAGCGTGTGCGGCGTCGAGGGCTACCACTCTGACATCAGCCGCACCATCGTCTTTGGCACGCCGACCCAGCGCCAACGAGACATATGGGAACTGGAACACGAGGCCCAGGACGCGGCGTTCCGCGCCGCTCAGGTGGGCGCGCCGTGCGAGGACGTGGACGCCGCCGCGCGCAAGGTGATCACCGAAGCCGGCTTTGGGCCGGACTACAAAGTCCCCGGCCTGCCCCATCGCACCGGGCACGGCATCGGCCTCCAGATCCACGAATGGCACAACATCGTCCGCGGCAACAAGACGCCCCTCGCCCCTGGGATGTGCTTCACGAACGAGCCAATGATCGCCATCTATGGCGAATTCGGCGTGCGGATCGAGGACTGCGTCTACATCACCGAGGAGGGCCCCCGCTACTTTTCCCAGCCTAGCCCCTCCATCGACCAGCCCTTTGCGTAGGCCCGCGTGGAGGTCTCCGCCAGGGCAGACCCGCCCTTGGGTGAGCCGCTCCGCCGCGGGTTCGCGTCCCTGGAAAGGAAGGTACGATCGATGCGCGTGAAAGCAGCGCTTGCTCGCGAGATTGGCAAACTGACGATCGAGGAAGTCGAGCTGGACCCGCCCAAGGCGGACGAGGTACTGGTCCGCATGCGGGCTGCCGGGGTCTGCCACTCTGACCTGCACACCTACAGAGGTGAGCTGCGCGCCGTGCCCCCCTTGGTGCTCGGCCACGAAGGCGCGGGCACGGTGGAGGCCGTCGGCGAGAACGTGACCCGCGTCCAGCCTGGCGATCGGGTCCTGATCAACTGGCTCCCGGCATGTGAGACCTGCCCCACGTGTCTGAGCGGTCGCCACAACCTCTGTGAGCGCCTGCCGGGCACGACGTTCCGCGCCCTGCTGCTCGACGGCACTTCGCGCCTCAGGACGCTCGACGGGCTGACTCTCAAGCACTACCTCAGCGTGGCCACAATGGCCGAGTACGCCGTCATCCACGAGGACAGCGCCATCCCCATCCCTGGTGACGTCCCCTTTGAGGTCGCGGCGATCATCGGCTGCGCAGTGGCCACCGGCGTCGGGGCTGTCCTCAACACCGCCCAGGCACGGGCCGGCAGGCCGGCAGCGGTGATCGGCGCCGGGGGCGTGGGGCTGAGCGCGATCCAGGGCTGCCAATTGGTAGGCTGCCACCCGATCATCGCGGTCGACCTGATGGAGAGCAAGCTCGCCTTCGCCCGGCGGATGGGGGCCACGCACACCGTAAACGCCAGCGAAACCGATGCCGTGGACGCCCTGCGCGACTTGACCGGCGGCGGCCCCGAGTACGTATTCGACAGCGTGGGTTCGGCAGTCACCATCTCTCAAGCCCTGGGATCGGCGCGCCCTGGCGGGACAGCGGTCATCATCGGCCTCCACGCCACCCAAATCGAGGTGCCGATCTCGCCGGGAGAGCTCGTTCTGCGGAACAAGCGGCTGCTCGGCTCGTTTGTCGGCTCGATCCGCCCTCGTGTCGACCTGCCCATGCTGGTTGAGCTCTACCGGGCTGGCAGGCTCCAGCTCGACGACATGATCACCAAGCGCTATCCCCTCGACGACCTGCCTCAGGCCTTCCACGACATGGAGGCAGGCACGATCGCCCGTGGGGTGCTGGTCTTTGGCGACGAGCGATGAGCTCACGTGAACGTGGGTGTAGCGGCATCTCCGTGCCGCTGCTCTACGGTTCAGCCGGCTTTTCAGCAACCCTACTGAAGCACGGAGGAGTGTTGATCCTATGGCAGAGAGACATCCCCTGGTAGAGGCCTACCTGGATGACCTGGCGGAGGAGCGCCGGGAGGCCCTGGATAGGCTCCGATCGCTGGTGTTTGAGGTCGCACCCGACGCCGAGGAGTCGATCAAGTACGGAATGCCCTACTATACGGCTGGTGGCGCGCTCTGTGCCTTTGCTTCCCAAAAGCGCTACATCAGCCTGTACATCTTTGACACCGAGATCGTCCGCCGCTACCGGGAGGCCCTCCAGGGTCTCGACGTGGGCAAGAGCTGCATCCGGTTCAGGAGGACCGAGCAACTGCCGCTGGAGGTGATCGCCTCGATGCTCACCGAGGCGTGCCAGGGCAGCAGGACAGCGGAGGCATAGGCCAGTGACTGCAGTGTCCATCATCCAGGTCGAGAACGACGCGGTCGAGGATGCGGTCCGGCGCGCCATCGCAGAGGTAGATGGCACGTCGGTGATCCCATCCCGATCTACCGTGCTCATCAAGCCGAACGTCGTCAATCCCTCACCGTCAGGCTCCGGCCACGTCACGGACGCGCGGGTCACAGAGGCCGTCACCAGGGTCGTGCTGGAGACGAACCCAAGGACAGTGGTCATCGGCGAGGGATCGTCGGTAGGCTATGACTTTCGCGGACTCAAGGACACCATGCACTGCCTGGAGGTCAGCGGCACCGCGGGCGTCGCGCGCCGGTTGGGCGTAGAACTGGTCGATCTCAACCGTGATGAACGCGTGGAGGTCCGTGCCGAGAACGCCTACGTGATGGAAACCTTTGCCGTCGCCCGGACTGCGTGGGAGGCCGATGTCATCGTTTGTCTGCCGGTGGTCAAGACGCACGTGCGCACCGGGATCACTTGCGGACTCAAGAACATGAAGGGCGTGCTCCCTGGGTACGAGAAGAAACGCAGCCATCGCATGGGCCTCGACAGGGCGATCGTGGATCTGAACCGCCTGATGAGACCGCACCTGACGGTGGTCGATGCGCTCGTGGGTCTGGAGGGCACGCACACGCACCCCGAGGATCGCGTACAGTTGGGGGTGGTCCTCGCTGGGACCGACGTGGTTGCCGTCGATGCAGTATGCGCCACGTTGATGGGCTTTGACGCTGCTCTGGTCCATCACATAAGACTGGCTGCCGAAGCCGGCCTGGGCATCGCGGACCTGGCACAGATCGAGGTGCGAGGGGAGCCGATCACCAGGGGCAAGAGGTTCGTCTCCTACCACGAAGCCGCCCGATCGCGCTTTGGCGCGGTGACGATGATCGAAAAGGACACCTGCACCGGCTGCATGGGAGAGATCCTGAGCCCCTTCCTCTACCTGGGCAAGGCCGGGTTTGAGGATCGGCTCGCCGATCTGACCGTCATTATGGGTACGCCTGACGGCGTACCGCCCGTCGCTGGGAGCGCGGTCGTGGTGGGCCAATGCGCCCGTGCCTACCGGGACCGCGGCATCTATGTGCCCGGGTGCCCGCCGCACGGGATCGCGATCACCG
>JADHXD010000190.1 GCA_016783145.1 Anaerolineae bacterium | reverse complement strand
ACAACAGGACCGTAATGTGCTAGACTACCTCACTGAAGCTTGCGACGCCGCCAACTGGGGGCGTAAGGCACCTTCCTTGCTTCCAGGCTTTGCTGTATCGGCGGGGTAGGACTATGTGCTACCCCCCTGAACGATTACGTTGCGAATTCATTCGCTTTCCACCGTATCGGCGAACCACTCGCCTCTTCCGTAGTTGCGAATTCATTCGCTCTGCACTCCCACAGGGTCGTGAACCCGCTGGACACCTTCCTGGCTTGCGGGAGGTGGCGCGCTCCTGGCTCCTTGAGACGAAACCGTCTGCTTCATCGAGCTGGCAATTCCTCTTCACATCGGGCCTGAAGACCTTGCTGAGGCGCGTGCTGAGCTCGAGGCAATGCGCGCCTGATTGGATCATGCATCGAAAGAGGCTCGTCCGTGATCGCGCTCTTGGGCAACGATGTCTCTCGCGAGATCAACGACCCGTTGACCCGACAACTCTCAGCAAGTTCTCCAGCGTCAACAGACCTGGATCTGTCCCTGGCGCCAGGAACGGGCGTACGTCGGCAGTAACCTGTTCCCAATCCATGGCCTGCAGTCGCTCGCGGAGCACAGGCCGCCAGATGTCGTCCGCCAGCAAACCTCCGCTCCATCCCGTTTGGCGTAACGCGTTGTTGAGCAGTGTGAGGTTCGGCGCGGGCCAGGTAGGATCGCTGAGGTACCACAGCAGATCGTAGACGTCCCGGCCTTTCAGGTACGAACGCTGCAGGATAGCATGCAGCTTGCCCGCCAAGAGGGATGCCCGATCGTGGTGCTGAATCTGAAGGGTCACGTACCGTCGGACGATGGTCGTGGCGAGCACTGCGCCGGCAGGGGGGTTCGTATCGACCTCGAGTTTGACCGCCAGCACCTGTCCCCGGTGCGGCGACATCCCCAGCTCGTACAGCAGGCCAGGCAACTGTACGAAGGCGCTGTGCACCACCTTGCGGTCGTTGACCTTGAGTTCGACGGCGTATCCCTCGGCGTCCAGTTGTGCGCGAATGGCACGCAAGTAGGCACGTAGATCGTACTGTGAAGGAGCTTGCTCCAGCGCAAAGCCCAGGTCCTCCGAATAGCGGGGGATCGCGTACAGGAAGCGCAGTGCCGTTCCGCCGTGAAAAGCCAACGGGACCATCGCCCCGGCGCGCTGTAGACATTCCAGAATGCGCGCCTGGATGTACTCGCGGACCAGGTTGCGGGCCTGAGTCGGCGATGGGCTGTTTCGGACCAGTTCGGCCAGGTACTCTTTCATAGGGTCTCGTACTCTAGAGTTTCAGCCTGTGCCATCTCGGCAATGTGCGCCGTCGCTCGCTGCAGCTTGGGGCTGTGCGCCCGCTCGGCCAGCCGGGCAAGCTCCTCCAGACCCAAACGCTCCAGGTTCTGCAAGCGCAGCTCTCGCAGGTACGGTGGCGCATCTCCCTCCGGCTGCAGGTAGACCAGGTCGAGCAGGGCCTTTTCCGGCGAGGCAACGAAGGTGCGCTGCCCTCCCCCCAGGTGAACCAGCCGGTAGCCATAGAGTAGGTCCGCCTTGATGTGGCGGAACGCGTAGGTGCCCAGTGGCGTTTCCCATCGGCCAGGCCGCGCTGTGGCCACGCTCGTGGTCACTGCCACGTACTCGGGGATCAGGCTGTGATAGGCCAGAGCAGACTGGAGGCTGACATAGGAGCCGCGCACCATGCGGTTGGCGACCAGAAAAGGATGCGACTTGACCTTCTGGTAGGGTGGCGCGAGCGTGTACAGCCCGCGCCGCAACTGGTAGAGACGGCCGGGTGCCGTCCAGCGCGAGAGCTGGCGGCGGACGTCTGCCGGGTCAACCGGGCCGGACAGGAGCAGTCCCGTCTCAAACACCGGTTCATCGCCCACAATCTCGAGCAGTTCTCCCCATTTCATACAGGTAGTATACCATAGATGGCAAGTTATTGCAACCGTTCCAGCAATCCTTTGATGGCCGATGCGGCGCAATGCCCTAACGAAGAGCCCATCGCCGGAAGCGCCGGAGCGTTGCGTCCCTCGCATTGCCCTGAGGACAGCTGTCGGCCAATTTGAACAGCAAGGCGTTGACAGCGAGTACGGTCCATAGCATACTGTAGCCAGATTCATGAGCGACGAGGAGACAGTTGGCAAGGGTAACAAGATGATCCTTGACAATGTACTCCACAGCTTCACGCACTCGAGGACGAACTGCGCACTTTTGAGCGCAAGTACGGCACTTCGTCAAACGTGAGATGAGGGTGATAATGGCCGAGATTGTGACTGCCGTATACGAGAATGGGTTGTTACGTCCGCTGGAGCCATTGGATCTGCGCGAGCGACAGCGCGTGCGGATCCAGGTCTTGCCGGAAAACAGCGAAGGACAAGAAGAATCGGAAGACCCGATCGAAACATTGATCCGCAGGTTGATTGCAGAGGGACGAATGCGTCCCCGTCCCGAGGGTCCGATCCCACCCGACCCCCTCTCTGAAGAGGAACGCCAGGCTTTAGCCGACCGTCTGGGTCGCGCTCCGGGTAAGCTCGCCTCGGAAATGGTGATCGAGGATCGCAACCCCGATCGTCACCCTTGACGCTTCTCGTGACGGACCTCATCACATTGAAAGTCGGCCCACACGCTCAAGAACACATCGACCGGCGGGGCACCGTCGCATTGTGATGCCCAACTGACGGTTCGCGCGATCACACGATCAAACTCTGATTGAGAAGGCACAGCCAGAGAACAGCGCGATACCCCGTCAGGTTCGTGTTCCGACATATCACGCTCCTCTACTCTGCACGCCTGGCCCACAACAGCGAGCTGTCTCCGAGGTGAAGTTTGATCCTGCCTTCCACGGTGTTTTCATCCTTCATTCTGAGCCAGCCAGCGCCCAGTGCCGGATCGTTTTCATCGCTACCCTCCCAGGTAAAGACAAACCGCTCCTCGTCACCGCACCGTTCCAACTCACCGTCGATCTGTCCCGAGACTAGACCAAACTGGAAATAGCCCAGGTCATTCGTACCGATCTCGATGTAGGCTTGGACCTCCATGTTAAAGTAGTTCTCGTCCCACATCTCCATTTCATAGATATGCCATGTTCCTACAAACCCCACGCAAGCAACCCTCCCGAGGGCCTTGGACGTACAGCCCGCTCCTTCTCAATCTCTCTACTGGCCGTTCCGATCGGTCTCCCGGGCAGCGACCAGCGTCGCACCTTCCAGCGCAGCCCATCCCTTGTCCCTGCGTAGATATGTCAGCACCAGATCGTGCGCAAGTCGAACCTCTACAGTCAGCACCCCAAACTCGATCGCGATCCTGCCTGACGCCCAAGGCCTCTTCCCATCGAGACCATACCAGCGACTGACCACGCGGTGATTGTGGCTTGGGACTGCCTGAGCCAGGGCGGCCAGCAATTCTGTTTCCAGACGCTTCAGAAAGGATGCCAGCCAAGCCTTATCTCTCCTCCAACGGTCTGTCTGTTTGGAAGATACACCGTGTCTGATGAGCAGGTCGCTCAGCCACACTGGAAAACCATAGACTGTCCGCAGCAGCCGGTTGAACCCGTCCAATCGACACCGCCACTCCGGCGGTTTGGGCAACAGCTTGGCCGGGGCTGTCTTCCGTCGACGGGATCTGGGGGACAATGCTGCCTGCGGGCGCGTACTGTGTCCGCCGGATGTCCGCCGACGTCCGTGGCTGCCAGTGGATGATGGCTCATGCCTCTCTGGAGGACCGGTCAACGGTCGACCGTGCACCGCACGCGGGTATGCATGGAGCCGTCTCTTGCCTTCCTTCCAGAACGGCTTTTCGGTGGACGTGAACAGGTCACATCAGAGGCAGCGACCGCCCGACCAGCCCGGTATCTCGTTTCCGCATCGTGGACACCGCTTCATCCCACCAATTTCCCCCAGTCGAGTCAGAACCCTGTCGGCGGTTAGGCCACCGACTGACCACGTGGCGTGTCACCGGAATACGCTCCAACAGGGACCGTCGGAGCAAGAACGATCAGTTGTACACGAGAGCTCCAGAATGTCACGGCCTCAATCTAGATCATAGTCAGGTTGGTCCTCGAACAAAGTCAGTTGCTGTGCCATGCCGTCAGGTACCTGATAGAAAACGCGCGACACCAAGCCTTCATCGTTCAACCCGCCCAAAGTATTGATCGTGTCAGCAATCTTGGGGGTGCAGTAGTCGGTCAGCGATTCGCGGACCTGGCGCCCATTAAAGCGCAGCACATGCCAGCCCTTTGACTGGAGAGCGTTGTCACGGCGATTGTCCTTGGGGATCCGCTGGCGGTCGGCGTGCCAGGTATCTCCATCGGTTTCGATGTCAACGGGGCCGTCCCTGCAGAATACAGCAAAGTCTAGACAGTAGCTGTCTTGGTCGACCTTCTGATACCATTGTCGCTCTGCCGGAATGTCAAGCCGTTTGAGTTCCGCCCACAGACGGTCCTCCAGAGGGCTTTCATCATACAAGTCGTTGATTTCGGCGGCCCGGGCGAATTTGGGCCACGTTGTCGGGATAAACACAATGCGCCGCAAACGCCGGCTGTAGATGGGTTCGGGCAATTGCTCCAGGCTATGCAGGCAAAGCTGGTAATACTGGCGGTCCGACTTTTCAGTGGGCAACTCGTTCGGAAACAACTCCGGACGTCGGACGACGCGGGTTTTGCTGACACGCCCGTAGTAGTTGACGGCATACGCCTCGGGGCCAAAGACCTTGGTCTGGTAGAATGCAAGCCAAGAGGGTGGCCAGCGCTCCTTTAGCAGCCTGTGAGCGCTGCTTACTGGAATGCGATACCAGTGCTCGTCCCGTGCGATGGCAAAGTCGCGATGGTTGTTTATGATGGCGACGAGTACCTCTCCGTGTGGAGATATCATGTCTCTGTCACCAAATCATTCCCCAGCACGGTCGAGCTCCTCCTCACACTGCCGGCCCTGCCATCACCTGTCGTTGCCCACGTGCCACTCATAGTCCCGCCTTTAGCAATCGATCCGTAGCCGAAACATCCCCCATTAGCGCGATCAAACTGGACAGAGATGGCACGCTGCCCGTTGCTCTGCATCTTGCCGGCATTGTTCCACGCTAGTTTGCCAGGGCCATTGTACAATTCCTCCGAGTCTCCCCTTGGCAGGATGCGCAAGACCAAGAGATGCACGGGTTCACTCCTCAGACCCACCGTCGTTCGCTGCGAAGCTTTGATCTGGACCAAGCGGCCATCTGCGGCCTTGGCATCGTGAGCTTCGCTCGACGCAACGAGAAGCTCTAGACCGTAGCAATGGGCTGCCAGCGCCTCCCCAATGCTCCCAACCAAGTGCCCGTCAGGAGTAGATCGACGTCCTGGAAACAGCATTTCCAGTCTCTCGACGATCTCATACAGCTCACGAATCAACCCGGGG
This sequence comes from Anaerolineae bacterium, assembly GCA_016783145.1. GTDB lineage: Bacteria > Chloroflexota > Anaerolineae > JAFGEY01 > JAFGEY01 > BS750m-G44. The sequence continues at coordinate 3,620 of JADHXD010000190.1, read as the reverse complement.
ATCTCGCTCACCTTGTCCATATTAGCTCCCAAGGGTCGCCCCATACGCGCGCCACGAAACCTCTGGTCCACGGTATGGTGTGGGTACTCCTCCTCGCGCCAGGCTCAGTCTGCCTGGATGCGGTCGTTGATCAGATAATCAAACGTCTGGCGCGCGTCCTCTCAGGTGCCAGGCACTTCTGAAGTGCCTGGCACCTGGTGAGTGCCTGGAAACATTATACCACCTCAGCCTAACCCCTGTAAAGCGATGATGCACACCTTTCTCTCGATCATCACAACCGCCCATCAGTCCATCCCGCGCCCTATTTCAGACTACGACAACAAGCCCTCATCCTATCTCAATCTCAGCGTCGAAACTGAGATTGAGCACCCTCAGCCCCACGGTCTCTTCCCAGACCCCTTGACACGTTCGTACCAATATGGTATAATAGAGTCACCAATATGGCTCATATCGTCACAAAGGAAAACCAACCAGGCCGCCCTCGGGAAAAAACGCAAAAACGCCGAAAAACAAGTACCGGTACAGGAGATCGCCCGGACCGGGCACAGCGCCTGGGCGGAACAAAAAACGCAGACCGCACGGAGGGGAGAATCCCCTACCATGCGGTCTGCGGCAACGAGGCTGTCGGGGCGCCCGGATTTGAACCGGGGACCTCACGGACCCAAACCGTGCGCGCTAGCCAGCTGCGCTACGCCCCGAACATCAGCGATTATAATGCAAAGTACCCCTTTTGTCAAAGCGACGCGAAGCGCTCTTCCAGCATCCCCCGCAGCACGGTGGTGATCAGGTGATCGAGCATCATATGCACGTCCTCCGCCTGGGCCATCGTCGCCCCGGCGGCGAGGACGTTGACCTCGACCAGGCGGGCCAGCTTGCCCCCGTCGTACCCCGTGAAGCCGACCGTCGTCGCTCCGCGCGTCTTGGCCAGGCGCATCGCCCGGAGCACGTTCTCCGAGTTGCCGCTGCCGCTGATCCCGATGACCACGTCCCCGGCCTCGACCCAGGGGTCAAGCTGCTCGACAAACACGTTGCCGTACTCTGTATCGTTGGCCCAGGCCGTGATCAAGGGCACGTTGTCGGTCAGGGCCAGTGCCTTGAAGCGCGGCGCGCCCGGGGCCATCGTCCCCTTGGACAGGTCGTTGGCCATGTGAGAAGCCGTCGCCGCGCTCCCCCCGTTGCCCATGATGTACACCGCGTGCCCGGACGTACACGCAGCCAGCAAGAGGTCGATCACCCGCTGAATGTCCTCCACGGGCAGGCGCTGCAGCAGGGCACACAGCCCGTCGATGTAGGATTGCACGTCGCTCAAGGCTCATTCCTTTCTCTCTCGGGGTATGGGCGCAAGTATAGCACGTTTCCCTCCGGTGGGCTATCCAGACCCAGCCTCTGAGGAGGCTTCTCACCTTCAGCGCGGGACTTCAGCCCCGCGTGCCCCTGCTGGGCCACCCGGACCAAGCCTCTGAGGGGGCTTCTCCCTCTCGGCGTGAGACCTCAGCCTCGCGCGCCTTGGGCGGGCTCACCGTCGCCACAACGCGCCGGGCTGCGCAGACCAAGCCTCTGAGGAGGCTTCTCACCTTCAGCGCGGGACTTGAGCCCCGCGCGCCTTGGGTGGGCTCACTGTCGCCACAACGCGCCGGGCTGCGCAGACCCAGCCTCTGAGGAGGCTTCTCACCTTCAGCGCGGGACTTGAGCCCCGCGCGCCCCCGCTGGGCCACCGTCCCACTTGCCCTCTGGCACGCTTGCCGCTATAATTCCGACCAAGCAGCCGTTGAGAACCGATCGAGGTGCGCGCGTGACCCCTTTCCCTGTCATCCTGGCTTCGGCATCGCCTCGCAGGCGCGAGTTCCTGCAGAGGCTGGGCATCCCTTTCCAGGTGCTGGCTGCCGACATCGAGGAGCGAAACGGGCGGGACGAGATGCCGGACGCGCTGGTCGCCCGCCTGAGCCTGGAAAAGGCCCTCGCCGTGGCCGCACGCCACCCGCACGCGGTCGTCATCGGCGCGGACACGATCGTCACCCTCGACCAAGAGCTCCTGGGCAAGCCGGCCGATCGGGACGAGGCCGCCTCTATGCTGCGCCGGCTGCGCGACTGCGCGCACGTCGTCTACAGCGGGGTAACCGTTTGCCCGCCGGATGGCGGCGAACCGCTGACCTCTGTGGTCGGGAGCACCGTGTGGATGCGAGCCTACACCGACGACGAGATCGACGCGTACGTCGCCTCGGGCGATCCGATGGACAAAGCCGGTGCGTACGCGATCCAGAACGCCCACTTTCATCCTGTGGCCCGTATGGAAGGGTGCTATGCCAGTGTGATGGGGCTGCCCCTCTGCGAGCTGGGTGAGCTGCTCCGCCGGAGCAGCGTCGCTCTCCCGCTGGACGTGCCGGCGGCGTGCAGCGCCCTCACCGGAGTGCCTTGCTGTTGTGGAGTCTGACTATGCGCCAGAACAAGCGGTCGCCGTGGGTTCTCATCGGGCTCGTCGCCCTCCTGACGGCCTGTACCTCTCGCCCCACGCCCACGCTGACGGCCGTCGTCCCTACATCGACGCCCATGCCGGTCACGTCGCCGGCCTACAAGGTCGCCGCGGCCTTCCTCGACGCCTGGGCGGAGGGGGACCATAAGCGGATGTACGACCTGTCCACGGGCGAGGTGCGCGCCGCGGTCCCCTATGCCGAATTCCTGCGCATCTACGAGGAGGTCATAGAGGAAGCGACGATCCTGGCCGTACGCCCCACGTTACACGCCGTGCTTGAGCAGGGAATGGAGGCGCGCGCGGCGTTCGGGGTTGAGCTCGAGACCAGTTTTGTGGGCACTTTTGAGGTGGAGAACGAGCTGCCGCTGCGCTGGGAGGGGGATCGTTGGGCCGTGGACTGGTCCAAGAAGTGCATCTTTGCCGAGCTTGCGGAGGAGAACCTGGTCCACATGGTCTCTCGCCCGACCGTCCGCGCCAACATCTATGACGTCGAGGGCAAGGGGTTGGCGGTCAAGGGAGACGTGGTCACCGTCGGTGTGGTCCCCGGCGAGATCGAGGACGAACCCGCCGTCCTTGCCCGGCTGAGCATGGTGCTCGACATGCCTCAGCCAGAGATCAAGGCCAAGTACGAGGGCCAACCATCCACGTGGTTCATCCCCATTGGCTCCATCTCTGTCGAGGACAGCCACGAACACTATGAGCTGTTGAGCAAGGAGCCCGGCATCCGGCTGAACCAAAAGGCGGTGCGCGTCTATCCGGCCCCCGTGGTCGCCCCGCACATCATCGGCTTTATGGGCAGCATCCCGGCCGAGAGTCTCGATGTGTGGCAGGGTAGAGGGTATACCGGAGACGAACTCATCGGGCGGGTGGGCATGGAGGCCTGGGGAGAGCCCTACCTGGCGGGGCAGCGGGGTGGAGTGCTGACGATCATCACCCCGGAGGGGCAGGTGATGGCTACGCTGGCTCGCCGCGAAGCCGTCCCCGCGCGCAGCATCTACCTCACCTACGAGCGTGACTTTCAGGGCAAAGTCGAGGAGCTGCTCGGCGAGCGCAAGGGGTCGGTCGTCGTGATGGACGTGAACGACGGGCGCGTCCTGGCCCTGGCGACGTGGCCCCGGTTTGACCCCAACCGTTTCGCCGAGGGGATCAA
>JADHXD010000189.1 GCA_016783145.1 Anaerolineae bacterium | reverse complement strand
CCTCTGGGCCGGTCTGGGCAAAGAGCCAGCCCTCGAACGGCCCGTCCACCTCGATGCGCACGTTCTCGTAGGTATAGCTGTAGGTGTCGCGGTAAAAGGTCACGCCCAGGTACTCGAATCCCTCGTTGAAGCAGGTCAGTCGCGTCTTGGAGGGTTCAAGCTGCAGCTCGATGCCCGCCAGGACCTGCGCCGCATGCCGCCATGCACGCCGGACGTTCGCCTCTGTCGGGCAGAGCGTCACCCAGTCGTCGGCGTAGCGGACCATCGCGTATCCCCGCTCGGCCATGGCCGCGTCCAGGCGGTGCAGGTACACGTTGCACAGCAGCGGCGAGATCACCGCGCCCTGCGGGATGCCGCGCGCGTCACCGGCGCGCCGCTTGCCCTGCTCGAGCCAGAGGTCGATCAATCGCAGCACGATCGGGTCGCTCACCGTCTCCCTCACGAACCGGGCCAGGAAGGCGTGGTCCAGGCTGTCAAAGCACTCGTCGATGTCCGCGTCCAACACCCAGACCAGGCCGGCGTCCCGGTGGGCCACGATGGTCGCTACGGCATCCTTGACCCCACGCCCGGGCCGGTAGCCGCAGCTGCTCTCCAGGAAGAGCTCCTCAAAGAGGTCGTCGAGCACGTCGAGGACAGCGCGCTGCAGCACCTTGTCGGTCACGGTCAGGTTGACCAAGTGCCGCACGCCGCCGCTCCGCTTGGGCACGCTAAAGCGCTCCAGCGGCGCGGGCCGGTAGGTATTGGCCATCACCGACCGGCGCAATTCCACCAGCCGCTCCTCCCAGCGGCGGCCCCAGCGCCTCAGGGAAACCCCATCGCTTCCCGCTGCGCCCCCGGCGTCCTGCACCTTGTTCCAGGCGCCGACCAGGTTGCCCTGGGCCAGCGCGCGGTGGATCGTACGCTCCGGGCTCACCGGTTCTCTCCATTCTTCTGGTCCGGTCGATCGTCCGCCAGGTGTTGGACGACGATCTGGATGGGCGGCAGCGGCCCGATGGGACGCTGGAGTGCGTCGTAGACGGTGGGCACGTGTTCGATCGAGTACTCCCCCTCCAGGCAGGCCACGATCATTCCCAACGCCATCGGCTTGGTCCCGCCGGTGATGTCAGCGATGACCCGCCGCGGATCGAGCCCCTGCCGCGGCGCCTCGTCCTGGTAGATGCCGGACACGATCCGGTAACACCCCTGGGTGTCATAGCGGTCGGCCAGGGCGTGAAGCGTGAACGGCAGGTCAGGGTAGTGGCTCACGACGCGCGCCGCCTGCTCTTGCATCTCGGGCGTGACCAGCAGCCAGCAGTGAGACAGCTCGGGCCGGTGGTGGTCGATCGCCTCGCGCAGCGTTTCTTCCCGGCTCAACATGGCGATCAGGCCCGGCGCCCTGGGCGGGTTGGGGCGGTCGGCGATCGGCCCGAGCCCTCGCCCCCGGCGCCGGGATTCGCCTGCCGCGTAGGCATAGACAAAGACCATCGTCGCCACGGCCAACAGGGCGACAAAGCCCCACCCCAACCACAGCCCACCCCAGGCGGTCAGCGCCTCGGTGAGCAGGTTCACCAGCAGGGCGACCAGCACCGCGCTGACCACCGGGCCAAACCACGTCACCTCGATCAGCGCGCGCAAGACAGGCTCGCGGACGGTTCGGTTCCAAAACGCTCTCATTCCCATCTCCTTGGGCAGACCCTAAGGGTTTCACACCAAACCCTTAGGGTCTGAGGCACAGCCATCCATTCCTTATGCCAGGATAGGCGATCGGTTGTTAAAGAGCCAACTCCCTACCTCTCGGTCCACCGGCACGTCCCCATCCCCTGCGTGGTCTGGTATCCCGCACCGCTGTAAAAGGCGTACGCCGCCAGCACGCTCGTCGCGCTGCACCAGTAGCGGTCGCGGTTCAAAGCCACGTACTCGCATCGCCCGACCGCGCCACGCTGCACACTGTTCTCCCGGAAGCGCAGCGCTCGCGAGCGCAGGGTGTACCTGCTGATCGCGATGCACTCCTGGGCGTAGCGGCGGATCTCGGGGTTCAGGGCCACCGGAGACCAGGCGTTCCAGCGATCCAGCAAGGAGCCGAACAGCAGGTCAGGGAGGGGAAGGGGCACGGTCATCCCCCCGCTGTGGAAAGCAGTGGGGGAGACAAAGGAAAAGGGCCAGCGCGTGGGCGGGGGAGCGCTGCCCAGCAGGTAGGGAGCGGCGAGGTCGGCATAGGAGGCGGCGCCCGCCCAGGAATTCTCCTCTGCGGAGCACGTCGTGCCTATCACGCGGTACGTGGCCTCGCTGAGCGTCACCTCTGAGGGCAGGGCAGGAAGCACCCGCTCCATCCACAGCCGGGTCAGATCGCCGCTCAGGGTGGTAAAGCGCACCTGCCACTCTTCTCCCAGAGCGGCCTCTGTCAGCATGCTCCGCCTGCCTGCTTCGTCTCTGCCCGCACGAGGCGGGCTGGAGGCCGGGCGCGTTCTCCACACATTGCTGCACGTAAAGGGCTTGACCTGCGCCTCATCGTGCAGTCGTTCGGAGAGTCCTGGGTCAGCCTGGCCGACGAGGCGCAGGAACAGCGCGTGAACCGCCCGTCCCTGGTTGGCCTCAAAGGTTGCTCTGTGCATCGGGGTGAGCGCGATCACCGTTGCGCACAGTTCCCTCGCCCGGCGGTCGCTCATCGTCTTCCCCTCGCCTTGTCTCTCACTGCCTGCAGGTTGATGACCTCCATCACCTCGTACCGGGTGGGCAGGCTCTCCTCCACCGGGGCCGTGCGCACGATCGGGGCAAAGTAGCCCATCCGCCCGTGCAGCTCGGCGAGGAGGGTGGCGGCGATAAAGCTCAGTGCCGGTGGGACGATCATGATCGGCTCGGTTTGCCATTCCCTCGAGGCCAGGCCCACCGACTCGACCAGCTCGGCGACCTGCGGGGCAAAGGGACGCGACTGGTCGAACTGCGTCGGCACATCGGCCAGCCGCTCGATCCGCCGGCCGACCAGCGACTCGATCTGTGCGCGCTGCTCGTCGTCGATGGGGTGGGTAAAGTTCAGCACGAACATCGTGACCTCTCCCGTGGATGCAGGCCGTCCGGGCCCAAAAGGGGAAACTGCGAAGCGTGCACCTGTTCGCCCAGCGCCCGCAGCCCCGCGCCAAACAGCGTCTCGGCTACAGCGCGCATGGCCTGGTAGTCCCCTCGCGTGAGAGGCTCCAGGCCGTGGGCCAGGATCGACTTGTTTCGCTTCTGAATCGCGTCACGCAGTGGGCCTTCTAGCCCCGCAAAGACGCGGCCCAGGGGATCGCCTAGCGATTCGAGCAGCGCATAGTCCTCCATCAGGCCCAGCTTGACCTTCGGCCCGAGGCCCTCTATCTCTGCGATCTGGCGCATCCGCTCATAACGGGGGCGGATCTCATCCGGCAGCACCGCCACATCCATGTCGGAGCTATCCAGCGGAGGCTCGCGCTGGCGCATCCGCGTCTGGGCCAGCAGCTCGAGTGCTCGATAGAGGCGGGCCACCGCGTCATCGAACCGCCCGCGGGCCGCACGGCGGTCAGCGTTGAGGAAGAGGTCGAGCACCGGCTCATAACCGCATCCCCGGATCTGCCCGGTCAACGTCTTCAGAAAGCGCCAGTCGATCCCTTCGCCCGGCACGGTATCCAGGATCCGCGCGGCGCGGGCGTGGTCGAACCGGTCCCAGGCATCAAAGCCGCGCGCGTAGGCGATCCATCCCCGCGCGGTCCGCTGCAGCTCGCTGCTCAAGGGAGCCGTTCGCTGCAGCACCGCCAGCAGCTCGATCGCAGGGGCGTACGCGAAATCGTTAAAGAGCTGGAGGGCCTCCTCCATTCTCTGGCGCGCACGCACCTCCCACACGTTGATCAGGGCCGAGATCTCGGTGCCCTGTGCGACCTGGACCAGGTCGGTGCGCTGCCCCTTGACCAGGGAAAGCTCCCAGCCCGCACTCACCGCGGCCATCGCCAGGGCGGCCCCCATACTCTTGGAGCCCCCGGTGTAGTCGGCAATACATCGCGCGTCGGGGAACCTGGACCGCAAATCGCGCAGTGCCGCCCGGCAAACGGCATACAGGTCGGCCAGGGCGTCCGGATCGCTCAACTCCACGACCTGGTATCGCTGAGGGTCCAAGCCGAGTTGATTGACGATGCTGGGCGACCGTCCCTCATCGCACGGTCTCCCCGGCCCGTCCACGACCATGCGACTCCCCCGTGGCCCCGTGCTGGCCAGGAAACACACGTGATCGGGCTCATAGTCACGGATGGCTGTCACGATGGGGGCGCACGAGCCCCCCACTGTGAGCGCGAGGACGATGGTCATTTGGGCACTCCTGATATCTGCTCCCTATCCGCTCTTGCGTGTCGGCTCAACCCGATATCTCTACACGGCATCTTTGGATCAGGTCAGAGTCCCACAGCTCACAATGAACCAGTACCGCTGCCAGCTCGTTCAGGTGGATGTACTCCATAGCTTGGAGGCCGTGGTCGTTGATGTGCAGAGGGCGCTCCGCCTCCTCCCGGTCAAAGAGCGCCAACTGGGCCTCGACCCAACCCCATTCCTCCTCCGAACACATCGCCACGATCATTGGATCCATCTTCACTCCCCTCTACCATCGTCCCAGCGGCTCACACCCGTCTCACATCCTCAGGATGAATGCCCTGATCATCCTGGACCAGGGTGAACGCGACGCGCGCCCCCGCGACCAGGTAGCGCACGCCCTTGCGAAGCTGCCCGAGCCGCACCTCGACCTGGAGCTCGCTGCCGTCCACCAGGATCGTGCCCTGTTTCTGGATGAGGTTAAAGCGGACGACGACCCCCGTGTGTGGGCCAGGAGCGACCGCGGGGGCTTTGGGCACCGCGACTGGCGCCTCTGAGGGCTCAGGTGCCGACGGCGCGCGAGGCACGCCCGGTCCCTCGACCGTCACAGGCCGCTCTGCCCGCACTTCCGGAACCGGCTCTTCGCGTGGTGGGGCGGCCTCCGGCGAGGGCTCGTCGCGCCGGATCATTTCCACCATTGCCCATCCCAGAGGCAGTGCGGGCTGCTCTATCGCGCGCCCGTCGCGGGTCTGGCGGACACGCACCAGGATCCGGCGGCTCTTGGGGAACGCGTCCCCTGGACGTCGCCGGCCCCGGGCCAGTTTGTACTTGTCGATCACGTTCTCCATAAAGCGTTCATCTGCCCGCAGGCGGCTGCCCAGCGTCTTGCTGTCCCACCCGCCGCCCCAGCCGAGCTGGAGCACGAACGCGTTCTCTGGCAGGCCGAGGCTGGCCAGTTCGCCGTAAAACGTCTGTGCCTCCTGAGCCTCCTGTACCCCGGCGTACCACGCCCGCTCCGTCTGGATCCGCTCTTCGACGTGCGCGCGGACGACGGTGGGCAGACCCCGCAGCCACTCGGCGCGACTTCCCAGGCCCAGCTCCCGAGCCCAGTCGGAGAACAGCCCCTCGTCGAGCTTGACCGTCAGGCGAAAGACGGTCTCTGGGCGCACGGCCTCCAGCTCGATCGGCGCGCTGGCCCCGCCGCGGGTCAGCACCTGGGCGTTGGCCAGCATCAAGCGGTCGCTGCCCACCGGGTCGCTGTCCCCCACGTGCAGCGCGCGCAGCAGGTCATAGTTGGGGCTCCGGCCCAGGATGTCCCGTTCGATCCCCTGCGCGGCCCACTTGCGGTTGCGATTGAGCTTGCCGACATCTGGACGCATGTGGAGCGCGGCAAAGCCATGCCAGGCCAGGGCCGTGCGCAGCGCGCCCTTGAGCGAGCTGCCCGGCAGGTAGGGCTGGCGCCAGACGTTCTTGATCTGCTCGCGAAGCTGTGCGCCTGCCTGCCGCGAGCGCGGTATCCCCTGGAGCACATAGTCGAACAGAGGACTGTCGATCTGAAAGTCGCTTTCCCGCAGCAGTTGGGCGGGCGGCGTGCGGGCCAGGGCGTCGGCCATCGCCAGGTCCTCCACATCCTGGGCGTCGAGCAGCGCATCCTCGTTGATCCGCCACGTCCGGCCGCCGCGCACAGCATAGTCATAGTCGAGCAGCAGGTCACGCCCCGTGCCGATGTGCAGCGGCGTGAGCAGCGTGACCCGAGCGTCGAAAAGGGTGTATTCAGGCACGTCGCACCTCCCGCACAGCCACCGGGCAGGCCAGGCCATAGCGCCACACCGGGTGGGGAAAGTCGCCCACCCGCGGGCGGACATCGGTCACGTCCCCGTAGGGACCAGCACCCACAGCGCGCAGCACGCTGCCCTCCGCAGCGAGCCACAGCCTGCGGCGCCGCTGAGCCGCGCCGGTGGGCGTCTCCAGGTAGCCGGCGACGGACACCAGGGTGTACGACACCGGATCAGCGACCAGCGCACCGGGTGTTTCAGACGGACGCGGGTGGTACCGGCTGAGGGTGACATAGAGCGCCCCTGGCGCTGGGGAATCCCAGGCAACCTGCTCACCGCGCGCCCACTGAAACGCCCCATAGCCGACCGAGCGTTCGCCGCCCAGCCCGCTGTCTCCCAGCAGGCTCAGCGCGCGCTCGAACGCGCCGCGCCAGGATAGGCCGTCGCCGAGCGCCGCCGCCGGGCGCCGCCAGTCCACGCCGAACCACAGCCCACAGTCAGGGGCAAAGGTCAGGCGTCCGGTGTGAAACAGGGTGCTCGCGCTGCCGATGCGATCCACGGCCACGCGCGGCACCTTGGTCCGCCGCCACACGTGCACCTGCTCCAGGGCGCGCAGGGGGCGGCCCGCCTTTCTGTCCTCGCGCAGGCGCATTGCCTCGGGAAGAGAGGCCACCTCCTCTGCGGTCAGCCACAGCGCCTTGCCCTGCATGAAGCACCCCAGCTCAGGGTCTCCCTCTGCCGGAGGCAGGCAGCCGGCCAGCGACTGGCCCGTCACGATGCGCCGAAAGATCCCCTCCGAGACAAACTCGATCTGGCGCAGGTCTTTGCGCCGCTCGTCAGCCTCTACACCCAGAGACGCAAGGTCGGCTTGGGGGAGAGGGTAGAAGCGCACCCCACCGGCAAATGGGAAGGCCGAGGTGAGCAGAAACGGCGGGTTCACCGCTTCCTCTGCCGGCGCAAAGGCCCGGCCCCACCCCTCCTCCTGGCCTCCGGCGTCGATCCAGACCGTGACCAGGGCGGCAAAGAGGGTATCGGCCGGCACGCGGCACGCCGTCTCCTCCTGGCCCACCCCGCGCTCTCCGATGTGCAGCGCGCCGCGAGGGTGCAAGGTATAGATCGTCCATTCGGGCATAGCTGCCCTCCTATTCCAGCAGCGCGCTGCGGATGCGGCCTATCCATGCTTCCAGGTCAGCGGCCAGTTGGGCGACACCCGCGAACTGGCCTACCTCCTGCGGCTCTGGCCCATAGTCCTCACGGGACTTGACGCCCACTTTGATGCCAGTCAGCCGGACCTTGCCCGATCCACGCGAGCCCAACCCTCCCAGGTAGTCATCCTCCAGGAGCTGCAGGCCGCGCACCACCGTGGCAAAGCGCGAGATATCGCGGCTCGGGTCGAACCCATCCCCGCTGTAGATGCTGTAGACCATCTCCGCCTCACCGAACGCTACACCCCCCGGCACGCGCTCCATCTGCCGCGGATTGGCGGCGGAAGTGACGCGATCGATCGAGACCTCGGTCTTGACCTCGGTGAAGGGCAGGTCAGTACGCACGGCGGACAGTTTATCGGCGCTCTCGTCGGTCATGTACACGTCGCGGACGATGAGCCGGGTCGGGGTGGCAAAGTCGCGCTCGCCGGGCACGCCGTACACCTGGCAGAGGTCGCACTCCGTGTACTCCTCCGCTGCCTGCCTTTTCTCTTGATCCGTGCGCGCGCCTCCGCCGCAGGAGTGGATGTAGCCCTGCCCGATGCGCTGGTTCTGCTTCAGCCCGAGGTGCTTTTCCGTCAGCGAGCGCATCTTGCCCCGCAGGCTGGAGCCAGGGATGTAGGGCCGGTTGGTGAGCGGATCGCGGATCACGGTCTTGTCCACGCCGCCGATCTCGATCCCCGTGTCGGACCCGCCGATGTGCAGGCCGGTCACCGTCTCGATGTGAAAGTGCAGGAACACCCGTCCCTGCAGTTGAATGGTCCTTTCCGTCATTGTCGCACTCCTCTCTAGTTGCCGCCGTGGGCCTTGTGATAGGCCAGGATGGCCTCAAAGAACTCGACGAACCGCTGAAAGTTCTCCTCTTTGCCGTTTACCTGGTCGATAGAGGGCTCGAGGACGGAGACCAAATCGCGAACGGCGTCTCCTCGCTCCCTCCTGGCCCGGTAGGCCATCTTGGGCTTGAGCAAGATCAAATTGCGGCCAGCCCGCTGGGGGTTGACCTTCCAGTCCCCCTCGATGTTGCGCACCTCGCCAAAGAGGCTGCGGATCTGGTTCGTGGCGAGCTGCCGGGCCAGGGCGCGCCCGATGTCCTCTGCCCACTTTACCATCAGCTCGGCCCCGTTGGGGTCGGTGATGATCGTCTCCAGCTCTTCCTGCGATGGCCCCCTAAAACGAGGTTCGCGTGACCGGCGATCGCTCATATCGTTACTCTCCTTTACGTAGTTTTAGCTCAGCCCAGCGCGCAGCCAGGCCGATCCAGCGGATGCTGGTAAAGTGCTCGTGGCTCAACAACTCACGCAGCTCGCCGATCTCGCGCGCCGCGCTTCTGTGACGTTCTTCCAGGCGACGCAGGACGTAGGCTGCCCGCCAGTTCCACGGCCCATAGTAGGCCTGCGGCCTGTCGTCCAGGGTGCGGTCCTCCCCCTCTTTGGCCCGTTCCCTGGCCTTATCGTCGTGCTGCTGCTGCAAGACGACCAGGGTGCGCAGCAAGGCTCTGGGCACTCCCACCTCAACGCACATCGCGCGCAGTTTCCCCTCCCATTCGGCAGCCTGGCGGAACGTGTCCCAGTCCAGCGTCTGGCCCAGGAACGTGACCGCGTTCTTTCCCGGGTGTTCCTTGGCCTGGCGCTCAGCGTCGCCGGCGTCCGCAGCCGCCTGATAGAGGGGATACTTGGCCCCGATGAGGGCGATCCCCGCGCTCAAGTGCAGCCCGGGGTGACCGGCGACGAAACGAGCAAAGCTGTCCCGGATCTCTAGCGCCAGGTCGGGCATGGCATCCCAACTG
>JADHXD010000188.1 GCA_016783145.1 Anaerolineae bacterium | reverse complement strand
CTGAGGTCACGTTTGGCTAAAGCGGCCAAGGCAGGTTCCAGAGCTCGACCGGGCTTTCTGGGGCCTGCTGTGCTGTGACCCGGTAGACCGTTCGGGTGCGTGTGCGCCTGAAGGCGGACCAGGTGCCTGGTACCTGAAGTCGGCGACAGAGTGCCCCGTAGAGCCTATCCGTGGGGCAGACCTGGGCCACGGTGCCGGGCACCTTGAGTGCGAAAGATGGCAAGCGCAGCCGATCGTTGTTGGGGATCCTGACAGGAGGAATAGATGGACAGAGATGAACTGATCGGAATGCTCAACCAGGACCTTGCAGATGAGCATGCTTCGGTCATCCGGTACCTGATCCACGCCTACCAGGCCGGCGAAGACACGCCGCTCGGCTCGATGATGCTCTCGATGGCACGCGAGGAAATGTGGCATATGGATTGGCTGGCGGATGAGATCGGTGAGATGGGCGCAGAACCGGAGATGAAGCAGGGCGTGTACCCTCACGATCCCACCTCGAACGCCTCGCTGCTGCGGTCCTACATCGCCTGGGAAGACAATCTGGTGGAGGCGTACGCCGCGCAAGCGGAAAAGGTGAGCGATCCCGGGATCGCCAGGATATTGATGCAGCAGAGCAAAGAGTCGGCGATCCACAGCAAGCGCTTTGCGGCCATGCTGGAGAAACTGGGGCCAGAGGCCGAAGAGCCATTGGTCTTGGAGGATACGGCCAAATTCTCTCCGCAGATGACCGACCGGCTCAAGAGCGAGATGATCGGCGAGTACAGGCTCGTCCTTCAGCACCTGCGGCACGCTTTTGTGTTCGAAGAGGACAGTTGTCCCGTGAGCAGCAAGCTGGAGCTGACTGCGATGCGCCATATGAAGCACCTGTCGCACTTTGCCGAGGAGCTGGCGGAGGCCGGACACGGCCTGGAGTTCGTTCATCCGCCCATCGACAGCAGTGCGTCTATCGAGACCGCTCTTCAGTCCGACCTCGAGCTGACGGAAGAGGCGCGCGAGCGGTTCGTTGAGCTGAGCGCGAATCCGGAGATGGACGCGCATCGTGGGCTCAAGGTCGAGGTCGATCATATGATCTCCCAGGAAGAATTCCTGTCTTCGACGGTCGCTGGCTTGCTGTCCGGGGCAAAAGAAGCGCCTGCCGATGCCGGACCCGAGGAGACTGAAGGACCAGATGCCGCTGCGTCGAGCGGCTTTACCGTAGGCAGCTTGATCGAAAAGTAGGAGGGTACCGTGAGCGAGTTCTACATGCGAAGTCGCGCCCCTGAGCGCGGAGGAATGGGGTAAACTGGATGAGATCGTAGTCTTTGCCGCCCGGCAGTTCCTCGTAGGCCGGCGATTCATCGAACTCGTCGGACCGTTGGGCGCCGGCACGGAAGTTGTGGCCGTAGGCAGTGGAGAGGAACGCAAGGTCCTAGATCTGGTGTTCATCGAAGAAGACTTTGGTCTGTCGTGGCGTGACATCGAGGCCAATCGCAAGGCAGGCCTGCCGCCCGACCTGGGGGCTGCGGCCAAAGCCAGCATGGCGTGCGCCCGCAAGGAAGACGAGATGATCTTTGGCGCCCTCACCGCGGCGGCGGGCAAACAGGTCCCCATCGGCGATTGGAGCGAGCCCCGCAGTGCGTTTGCCAGCATCGTCGAGGCGACCGAAAAGCTGGTAGCGGACAGTTTCTATGGCCCCTTTGTCGTGGTCCTCAGCCCGGCCCTGTATGCCAAGACGCAGCGCGTCGTCGAGGGCGTAGGGCGGCTGGAGAGCAAGCTGATCAAGGATGTGGCCGAGGGTGGCGTGTTCCGGTCGCCTGTTCTGGGCGAGGGCCAGGGCCTGGTCCTCTCCCTGGGGGTGTTCAACCTGGATCTGGTCGTGGGGCAAGACCTGATCACGGCCTATATGGGCAATGACAAGCTGGATCATTGTTTCCGCGTCCTGGAGAGCCTGGTGCTGCGCATCAAGCGACCCGGCGCGATCTGCGCGCTCGCGCAGTAGAGTTGGAGCAAGCACATTGAAGGTGATGCTCTATGGCCTGAGCACCTGTGGTTGGTGCAGGAAGACCAAACAGTTCCTGGACGAGAACGATGTAGAATACGAACTCACTTACGTCGATCTCTTAAAGGGGGAGGAAAAAGAGCAGGTCCTGGCAGAGGTCAGAAAGTGGAACCCGCACTCGAGTTTCCCGACCATCGTCGTCGATGACAAGGAGAGCGTGTCTGGTTTCAAGGAGGACCGCCTGCGTGAGGTGCTGGGCCTATGAACGCTCAGGCGCTTGATCCACCTTCTCAGGCAGGTACAGGACCTGGATCGCATCCACAGGAAGCGTGGGAGCTGTACGAGCGTCTGAAGCGCGAAGGAGAGTCCGCGGGATACTACTTGAGTCCCGACGTCGACTTTGTGCTCGACCTGATGGAAGGGCTGCTGACCAACGGTGCGCGCTACGGCTATGGGTCCTGCCCCTGTCGCCTGGCAGACGGGGTCCGCGAGAAGGACCTGGACCTGATCTGCCCGTGCGACTACCGCGACCCCGACCTGGATGAGTACGGGGCGTGCTACTGCGCGCTGTACGTCTCCGAAGAGATCGCCCTGGGGGATAAAGAGGTCGAGCCCGTGCCCGAGCGGCGGGGAGCGGAACGCGGCCCAGGCGAGCACGATGAAGAGTGGGTCGGTTTGACTCGGAGCGGCATTCCGGTCTGGCGCTGTCAAGTGTGCGGTTATCTGTGCGCGCGGCCCAAGCCTCCGCTCAAGTGTCCTATCTGCAAGGCGGATCGAGATCGTTTCGAGCGTTTCTCCTGATCCTCACCGTGCGTTTAGATCCAACATAGGGACATCCCCACTGAGAGCCGCCGTCGACGCGCAGAGATCGAGCTGAACCACCAGCGTGCCGTCGGCAGCGCTGTCCTGGACAAGGGACCGAGGATGAACGTATGAGCATCACTGTGTATACGACGCCGACCTGTGGCTTCTGCCATCAGGTCAAGGACTACCTCAACCGACGAGGTGTCCCCTTTGTCGAGCACGATGTCAGCCAAGAGCCACAGGCGGCGGCCGAGATGGTGCGTGTTTCCGGACAGCAGGGAGTGCCGGTCGTGCTGATCGACGGACAGGTCATTGTCGGCGCCGACATGGCACGGATCGACCAACTGCTGGCGCAGCGGACGTCCCGCCCACCGAGGCTGGGTGTGGCGATCGCGGAAGCGAGCCGGATCGCATCCACGAGGGGGATCGATCTGCCCGACGGCGCCTATGTTGGGCGCGTGAACCCGGGCTCTCCCGCGGCGATGGCTGGCTTGCTCCCCGATGATGTCATCATCCAGTTGGCAGGGCAGCCTGTGCGCAGTGACAAGGACGTGCACCGGCTCACGGCCGGCATGCGCCACGACGAGACGGCGGATGTGCTGATCTGGCGCAGCGGCCAGACGATTGGCACCAAGCTGCGACTGTAGGGTGTGGCATGTCCGGGGCAGCGATTCGTGACCTTGTGAGGAGCGGTGAATGGCGATCAACGGGATAGCGATCAGGATCGGTGGAGAGGCAGGTCAGGGAGTAGAGTCAAGTGGTACCGGATTCTGCAAGGCGCTGGCACGTGGCGGGCTGCACGTGTACGGCCTGCCGGACTACTATTCACGGATTCGAGGCGGGCACAACTTTTTCTCCATCCGCGCGAGCGAGCAGGCGCTGTACTCGCACGCTGAGCCCGTGCACTTGCTGCTCGCGCTGACCACGGAGACGATCCCGCGCCACCGAGGTGCGGTTGTACCGGGGGGGGCGGTCGCCTACGACTCTGCCCTCGACGTGCCGGCTGAGGATCTGATCGCCGACGGCGTTCAGTTCATCGGTGTGCCGATGAGCGATCTTGCCGTCGAAACCGCCGGAACGGCCCTGGCCCGCAACACGCTTGCCCTGGGTTTCGCTGCAGGGATCACAGGGTACGATCTCGGCCCCCTGGAGACCGTTATCCGCGACAACTTTGCCCGCAAGGGACAGGCGGTGGTAGATGGCAACCTGGCTGCCGCCGCGGCAGGACACCAAGAGGGATCGCGATACGCCGCGGATTTCGACTTTCCGTTGAGGACCGTACCCGGCGCACCGCCGCGCATGGTGTTGAGCGGGACGGAGGCCTTTTCGATGGGCGCGCTGGCAGGGGGCTGCCGCTTTGTGTCGGCATATCCAATGACGCCCGGTTCGCCGGTCTTGCATTGGATGGCGGCCCATTCGCAGCGCTATGGTGTGGTGATCAAACACACCGAGGATGAGATCGCGGCGATCAACATGGCCATCGGAGCGGCTCATATGGGCGCGCGGGCGCTGGTGCCGACCTCGGGAGGGGGCTTTTCGCTCATGGTCGAGGGGCTGGGGCTCGCCGGAATCACAGAGACGCCGGTTGTGATCTATAACGCGCAGAGACCGGGCCCGGCCACTGGCCTGCCCACCCGGCACGAGCAGGGGGACCTGCTGTTCTCTCTGTACGCGTCGCAAGGCGAATTCCCCCGCTTTCTCCTCGCTCCGGGGACGCATGAAGAGGCCTTTGTGGCCGGCTGGCGCTCCCTCAACCTGGCAGAAAAGTACCAGACCCCGGTGCTCGTGCTCAGCGATCACTACCTGGCGGTGGCTGTCCGTACGCTGGAAGTGGATGCCCTGGACTTTTCCCGGGTCGAGATCGACCGGGGGGAACTGCTCAGCCCTGCGGACCTGGACGCACTCCAGGAACCCTACCTGCGTTTCAAGATCACCGAGTCGGGCGTTTCTCCGCGAGCGGTGCCCGGCCACCGGAACGCGGTCTATGTGGCTTCCAGCAACGAGCACGACGAACGGGGCGCGATCACCGAGGACGCGGGGATGCGGACGGCTCAGGTGGACAAGCGGATGCGCAAGCTGGCCGGTATGGCCCAAGAAATGGCCGGTCCGTCACGCTACGGACCTGACGAGGCAGAGACCACGTTCATCTGCTGGGGCTCGACCTATGGGCCGCTGCGAGAGGCGGTCGATCGCATGAATGCGCAGCGCGCAGGGCAGGCCAATCTGCTGCATCTTGCCGACATCTGGCCCTTTCCCACAGATGCGGTGATCCAGGCGTTCGATCTGGCTGAGCGGATCGTGGCCGTCGAAGTCAACGCGACCGGGCAACTGGCAATCCTCATCCGGTCCGCCACGGGTCGCTCGGTCGATGGCCAGATCCACCGTTACAGTGGCCGTCCCTTCACGCCGGAAGCTATCTTGGCCTCAATGGAGGGGTGAGACGATGGTACAGCGAGATGATTTTCAGAGTCCGGAGCGTCCTACGTGGTGCAGAGGGTGCGGCAATCACGGCATTTTGAACGCGATCCAGATGGCCTTGGTGGAGCGGGAGATCGCGCCCCACCAGATCCTGATCTGCAGCGGCATCGGCTGTGGCAGCAAGCTGCCGCACTATATGCGGGTGAGCGGGTTCCACGGCCTTCACGGGCGCCCACTGCCGGTGGCGACCGGCGCGCGGCTGGCCAACCACACCCTGAAGATCATGACCGTCCACGGTGACGGGGATGGGTATGGCATGGGACTGGCACACCTCTGCCACGCTGCGCGTCGGAACATTGGCATCGTGGATGTCGTGCAAAACAACCGTGTCTACGGGCTCACCAAGGGGCAGTACTCGCCGACCAGCGATCCCGGTATGCGCACGCCCACCTCTCCTGAAGGGGCGATCGACCGGCCCGTGGCGCCGCTGGCCCTGGCGATCACGATGGGA
This sequence comes from Anaerolineae bacterium, assembly GCA_016783145.1. Classification (GTDB taxonomy): domain Bacteria; phylum Chloroflexota; class Anaerolineae; order JAFGEY01; family JAFGEY01; genus BS750m-G44. Next base: position 3,391 of record JADHXD010000188.1, on the reverse strand, counting down.
GCGACCTTTGGCGCTCGCGGGTATGCTGCCGAGTTCCGCCACCTGGTCTGGGTGATCGCCGAGGGCCTGCAGCACAGAGGCTACGCCCTGATCGATGTGCTCCAGCCGTGCGTGACCTTTAACCGGCCCAGCGCGTATGACTTTTACAGCCCACGGGTGTACAAACTGGAGGACACCGGACACGATGTGACCGACCGGGACGCGGCGTGGAAGCGCGCCCAGGAATGGGGGGATCGTATTCCTATCGGCATCTTTTACCGCGATGAGCAGGTGCCCACGTACGAAGAGCAGGTGCCAGCCCTCAAAAAGGGTCCGCTGGTCGATCGTCCATTGGAGAGACTCTCGCCAGCGCAGATCGAAGCCCTGCGGGCGGAAGTCGTCTAGTCAGCGAATATCGTAGGAGGAATCATCGAATGCCACCTGTAGAGATCAAACCGGACATCTATTGGGTCGGGGTGAACGACCGGACGACCGACCTGTTTGAGGGCCTGTGGCCGATCACGCAGGAGGGCGTCTCGTACAATGCCTACCTGATCAACGATGAGAAAACGGCTATCGTGGACCTGGCCAAGTCGACCAAAGGAGACGAGTTCCTGAACCAGATCGACCGGGTCGTCGATGTCTCCCGGCTGGACTATGTGATCGTCAATCACATGGAGCCGGACCACTCCGGGCTGCTGCGGACCATCCGCCGGCTGGCACCCGGGGCCATCATCCTGGGCACCAAACGGACGCGGGATATGCTCGAGTCGTTCTATGGCATCACCGACAACGTGCGGGTCGTCGAAGACGGGGATACGCTCGATCTGGGAAAGCATACCTTGCGCTTTTACGTCACCCCCTTTGTGCACTGGCCTGAGACGATGATGACCTACGAAGTCGATCACCAGATCCTATTCGCCTGCGATGCCTTTGGAAGCTACGGGGCGCTGCGCGGGGCGATCTTTGACGATGAGTGCACGGATCTCGAGTTCTACGAGCAGCAGGCGCTGCGCTACTATGCTAACATCGTCGCGCTGTTCAGCAACGCCGTTCTCCGCGCAATTGACAAGCTGGGCAGCGTGCCCGTCTCTGTGATCGCGCCTTCTCACGGCCTGGTCTGGCGCAAGGACCCGGGAAGGATCGTCCAACTGTACAAGAAGTGGGCCGAGTACGCCACCGGGCCCACCGAGCCGGGTGTGACCTTGATCTATGGGTCGATGTATGGCAACACGGAAAGCATGATGAACGCCGTGGCCCAGGGCATTTCCCGGGCGGGAGTGCCCGTTGACATCTATGACGCCGCGCACACGCACGCCAGCTACATTCTTTCCTCGCTGTGGACCCAGCGCGGGGTGATGGTTGGCGCTCCGACCTATGAAGGAGGGCTCTTCCCACCGGTGGCCCAGGTGCTCGAGATCGCGGGGCATAAAAAGATCCGCGGCAGGCTGACGGCGCGTTTCGGCAGCTATGGATGGAGCGGTGGGGCACAGCGCGAGTTCGAGCGGATCGTGACGCCGCTCCAGTGGGATATCGTGGACACCTTTGAGTTCGTAGGCGCACCGACCGAGGATGAACTCCGGCATGGCGAGGAGTTCGGCGCCCGGTTCGCAGAACTGATCGTCCAGAAGGAGGCATAGCGTGGACAAGCGTGTGAGGATTCTCTTTTCGGCGGTGTTTGTGGTGGCGCTGGTGGGGCTGCTGGCTGCGGCCTGTGCACAGGAAGAGCCAGCCCCTGCTGCGTTGGGTGGCAAGGCCCTGAGTGAGGAGCGCTGCACCGTATGCCACGATCTGACGCGCGTCCACAATGCGCAAAAGAGCGCGGAAGAGTGGAAGCAGACCGTCGAACGCATGGTCGGTAAGGGCGCCAAGCTGAACCAGGACGAGCAGGCAGCGGTGATCGAGTATCTGACTGAAGCCTACCCCAAGTGATCCCCGCATCCCTGTAGGACGTGTTGGCACGCGTCAGGAGGTGAGGCGCTATCCCGCCTTCTCCCCTGCGGCGCAGATGAGCGCCGTGGGCTGGTCCTGGACGCGAGTCAGGACGACGACGATCCTTCGAGTCCCCCCTCCGTATTTGAGACGCTGCCGGAACTGCTCAGGATCGACAGGGAACCCGCGCTTCTTGACGACCAGCTCGCCGATGTCCATCCTTCGTAGACGCTGGTTGAGGCGTTTCAGGTTAAAGGGCATCGCCTCCTGTACCTCATACGCCGTCGCGAACGGGGTCTCAATAAGCGAGTCTGAGGTGAGGTAGGCGATCTGATCGTCGATCTTGGCTGCTCCCAGGTGCTCGGCAAGGTGCTCCACCAGGTGTGCCCGGATCACGGCCGGATCGGGCTCGTAGAGGTATCTGCTCGCCGGAACGACGGGCACCGGGCCGGACAGTGGGCGGTCTGTCAGCGTGTGTTCTCCGGGCAGGAGGGTGGCGCGGCGGGCGGCGGTGCGCAGCTCTCCCAGCCACAGGACGGCCTCGCGCGCCTGCCGGTGCGCGGAGACGATCTCGACCTCGTACGGTGTGGACCCGAGCATCGCTGCCAACTCTCCATAGTGCACTCCTGGCGAAAGCTTGATCCCGGTGCCGGGGGCACGTTCTGCCAGGCAAAGCAGGGCGGGCAGTGGAGGCCCGTATTCGCGCAGCGAGTAGACGCGCCGCCCGTTCGCTCGCCGGGAGGGATCGATCCACAGAGGCATCCCGGTTGGCAGGCGATAGGTGGTGACGTCATCGCAGATGGTGCGCAGGCGCTCACCGACGCCGTAGACGGCGCAATTGGCGCCGGCCATTTGCAGGCGGATCGGGTCGATCTCGATGGCCCATACCTCGGCGTGCACGGCCAACGCCAGGGCATCGCCGCCGATGCCGCAGCAGAGATCGGCCGCGGTCGGATATGGCGTGTAGCGGGAGGCGTGGTATCGGGAGACGATCTCCGCGCTGGCTTGTTCCAGCGCCTGCCGCGTAAAGAACATCTCGCTTGCGCGGGCGAATTTGACGGCCGCTCTCGAGCGCAAGAGGGTGACCTCGATCGCCGCAGCCGCCACATCGTGGGGGACCTCTCGCCGCAGGCGGTCGATGTGGTGCAGAAGGTCCTTTTCGCTGACCCAGTCAGCAGCGAGCCGTGCGAGCAATGCGCTCCCTTGGGGCGAAAGCAGGAATGCCAGCGCGCGCTCTGTGGGTCGAAACTCATCGCCGCTCACGGTCGCTCTACTCCCTGTGTTTTGCTCTGCACGCCCACGACCAAGTCGGTATTTGTGGGTCGTCTTTCCAAGGTGACATTTGGGCATGGTTCAGAACCCCGGGAAGTTAGATTGACAGTTTTTGAAACGCTCTGAAGGTTTTTCCGGGCGGGTGGTCTCAGAACAGCCGTTTTTCGTTTGAAAACCGGGCAAAACCTATGGTTTCAGGCCATTTTGC
>JADHXD010000187.1 GCA_016783145.1 Anaerolineae bacterium | reverse complement strand
GGGAAGCGTCCTCACGGGTTGCCCGCCATCCACAGCCAGCTTTGCGCCCATGCCACTCTCCTTTGTACATACGAAAGAAGCCAGCGTACCTCGCTCCGCTCTATCACCAGTGTGGTCTATCTTAGCCCTGTTTAGATGAAAAGTCAAAATGGGCGGGCGGAGGACCACCCATCCCTTACGGCTGTTGCATTGTCGCTTGACTTGACTGAGGAGCGGAGCATCCCCTGATGCGGAGCGGTCTTCGTCGATGCCGTTCGCATCAGGGGGTGCTCACTCCTCGGACTTTGCAGCAGCCGTACCCATCCCTTGGATCGGCTTGACAAGCGGTGGGGTTCTGCTACAATGGAGGTCGCTGCAAAGGGGATGAGGGACGCTCAGTGGCCGAGACCCGGCAAGCAAGGGAGAGAGCATGACGCGGATCGCCGTTCTGATCTCTGGATCTGGCACCAACCTGCAGGCGATCATAGACGCCACGTCGGGTGGCAGGCTGCCCGGTGTCGAGATCGCCGTGGTCGTGAGCAACCGTAAGGCGGCGTACGGCCTGCAGCGTGCAGAGCAAGCGGGCATCCCGACCGAGTATCGCCCTCTCAAGCCGTATCGCGACGAAGGCCGGTCTCGGCGCGACTATGACGCTGACCTGGCCGCCCTGCTGTGCGACGAGTACGGTGTAGAATGGGTCATCCAGGCCGGCTGGATGCATCTCTTTGGCATGGTCTTCTTGGAGCGGTTTCCGAACCGGGTCATCAACCTCCATCCCGCTCTGCCCGGCGCATTCCCGGGCACGCACGCCATAGAGAGCGCGTGGGAAGCCTACCAGGGCGGCGAGATAGACCACACCGGCGTGATGATCCATCTGGTGCCCGACGAGGGGGTGGACAGCGGTCCGGTAGTCGCACAGACCGATGTCTCTATCCATCCCGATGACACACTGGAGACGCTAGAAGCCCGCATCCACGCCACGGAGCACCGCCTGCTCGTCCAAGCCCTGCACGACCGGCTCTGCCCCACAGGCTGAAACAGAGGGCAGGTGTCGCGCAGCTAGACGCTAGAATGCCTGCAAGAGGTCCCGCAGCTTCCGACAATGGCTCCGACAGCCCCAGCCACGGACTGGCACAGAAACTCCCGCCGGCTGCTCACCCTACAACACCCTCAGTCCGGCTGGGGGCGATAGATCCGCCTGTACGATTCAGCGTACTGCAGCCCAACCGCCGCACCGTTCTCGACAGCCCAGTTCCGGACCACCGAGACATAGTCTCGACGTCCATCGAACTGGCTGGCGTGCTGGCGCAGCGCCTCGATCTTGAGATCGATCGTCTCGGTGATATCGACCCACGTGTCTGGGGCCGGCGCAGACGCGACCAGGATCTGCCGCACCCGGTGGGGTTCCAGGCCCTCCTCGATCTGCTCGGCAAAGGACAGGGGCATCGCTGCCGTTGGAGAGAGCGCGTCGACGGCAGCCTGTCCCACCGCGCGGTGGTCAGGGTGGTTGATATAGCTGTTGCTCACGAACAGACGGGTCGGGTCAAAGCAGATGGCAGTATCGGGCTTGAAACGCCGGATCTCGCGGACCAGGTCACGGCGCAGAGCAATGGAGGGCTCGACCTGACCATCGGGATAGCCGAGAAAGACCACCTCCTTGACGCCGACCACGCGGGCGGAGGCACGTTGCTCTGCCTCCCGAATGCGGGCCAACTCCTCACGGGACACATCCAGCCGGTGCGTGCCAGCGTCGCCGCTCGTCGCCAGCACGTACCGGACCTCGGTTCCCGCCCGCACCCACTTGGCCACGGTGCCGGCCACCACGAACTCGATATCATCAGGGTGAGCTGCAATGACCAGCACGCGCTCCGGCGGCGCCGGCTCGTGGTTCATCTCTGTCATTTCTACTCCTTGCCACGGTTTGAGGTGTGATCTTGTCGTACAGGGTCAGCCTTCCAGCATCCGCGCGACCTGGTCCGCCAGGTGCCTCGTATCGGGCAGCCGGGGCAGGTCGAGCAGGTCGAGGGCGAGCAGCAGTGCGCCCACCACAGGGGGCCAGAGCCAGTGGATCAGCGTGACCCCGGGCGACTGCGCGCGCACGGTATCCGACAGGCTCCCATACAGCAGATCGCTCCGGCTGGAGAACACGCCCCCCGCCGTCACCAGATCGAACGGAGTGTCCAGCATATCCAGTTCGCGAGCCACCGAAACCACGTTGGCGCCGATCGTGTCGCCCGCACGGCGGACGATCGACTGCGCCACAGGGTCTCCCTCGTCGGCACACGCGAACACCTGCGGGGCAAACCCGCCCCTGATCTGGACCTGCCAGCGCATCACCTTCTCCAGCACCTCCGGCAGGCTTTCGCACCCCGTTGCTGCCAATATGCGCGCGGATAGGGCCGTCGCAGGTCCCATGCCCCGATAGCTCAAAGCCACGGCGTGAACGGCAGCACGGGCGATGTCCCCGGCGCCACCCCAGTCGGTAAAGGGGTAACCGGCCCCAAAACTGCGCGCCGCTCGCCCGGCGCGGTTGCGGCCTGCGACCGTGGCGCCCGACCCGGCTATCGCTGCCAGTCCAACTCCGTCGACCGTACCTGCCCTCAGCGGCAAGAACGCATCGTTGACCAGGACCCGCGGGCCGCCCACACCCAGGGCAGAGATCACCGGTTCTAGTCGCGCCTCGTCGCTCGGCCAATCCAGCCCTGCCAGGCCATACGCGCTGGCAGCGACACCCTCAAGTGCGACGCCGGCATTCGTCGATGCCTGCTGCAGCGCCTGTTGCAGTGCCTCTTGCGCCCCGTCTAGACCCACAACTTCCCAGTTTGCGCATCCCGCGCGACCGACACCCAGCACATCTCCGCTCTCATCGGCGAGGACGGCGTGCGTTTTGCTGGCCCCGACATCTACTCCCAGAACGACCATGTTCAGCACCCTCTCACGCATCAGGCTCAAAGAATCTGGGGAGGTGAGATCGATGAGTAGCGAGCAGATCCTGCAGCACATCCAGAGCCTGATCTCCATCAGGCCCCAGCGGATGCACGATTAGCGCCTGCAGCGCCGCATCGCGATCTCCGCTGACAGCGGCCTGCGCAGCGAGCAGTTCGTACGCCTTCACTGCACGCATCAGCCCTTCGGCAAAAATGGGCAGCGGCTCGGCCGCCAGCGGATGAGCGCCCTGCGCATCTATCCGGCAGGGCAGTTCCAGGACCCAGTCCGCCGGGATGCCCGCCACAGCATCGCCCTGCCGGGTGTTCACGATGTGCTCCTGCCCGAGGTCGAGCGCGATCGCAGCGATGAGCTGCACGGCGGCAGTGGAATAGTAAGCCCCGCCGCGCTGCATCAGCTCTGGGGGCATCGTATTCAGTGCAGCATCCCCATACCGCGCCAGCAGCGTCTTCTCGATCTCTATCACCTGCTCTGCCCGAGAGGGCTCATTCTTGGCCTGCTCGCGCAGCACGCTTTCTGTCCGATAGTAGTAGCGCAGATAAGAGTTGCATAGAACGCCCAGTCGCTCCAGCACACCCGGGGGCAGGAACGGATCATCCTGCTCACGCGCCCGCTGGAGCGCACGGTCAAAGACCTGCGGCCAGATGTCCTGACCGTGGACTCGCGCACCCCGGATCCAGGCCAGATGGTTCAGGCCCAGGTAGTCCAGGTGCACGTCAAACGGGCTGTCCAGTCCCACGTGCTTTGCCACGTCCATCTGGTAGCCGATGGGGCCATTGCAGAGCCCCACGGAGCGCACGTCCGGCGCGTAGCGCTGAAGGGCCTCCGTCACGAGTCCCGAGGGATTGCTGAAATTGACCAGCCAGGCATCGGGGCAGAGACCGTGCATCTCTTCAGCGATGGAGAGGAGAACAGGCACCGTGCGCAGGGCATTGGCCATGCCGCCCACACCGGTTGTCTCCTGCCCGACCAGGTTCCAGCGCCGGCCGAGATACTCATCCTCACGGCGAGCCGCCATCCCGCCGACGCGAAGCTGGGTCGTCACAAAGTCAGCCCCATCGAGCGCGCGCCGGCGATCAGTGGTCAGGTGGATCTGAAAGGGTGACCCGGCAGCTTGCACCATCCGCTTGGCAAAGCCGCCGACCACCTCCAGTCGCTCCCCGGCGATATCCATCAACCACAGCTCTTGCAGACCCAACTGCTCGTGGCGGTCGAGGAACCCATGGACCAGCTCAGGCGTATAGGTCGATCCCCCGCCAATCGTGGCGACCTTCATCTCCCCTCCTTGCCTCCTCACTCCATACGCAGCTTCTTGACAATGCCCACTGCGGCGCGAGCTCCAGCTTCCCGGTAGTGTCCTCGTGTCAGCACCAGGTCGCCAACCATGGCGTACGGCGTCTCCAGGCCCAGGCCGCACACGCCGTGCTCTGTCCAGCAGTACGTGCTAAAGTGCGGCGTCTCCCATCGCGATGGGTAGTTGGCGACTCGCTCGAATGTCTGCGCTGCGTAGCGCTCGGTGAGCATGCTCTTGATCGCCGTGCTCCAGGTCAGGGCTTCCTGGCAGCGGTCAGGATGCCTGGACGGGTCAGGCAAGTAGCAGTAGATGCCGCTCGTCTCGCACGCCCCTGGAGCGTGAAAGTCTATCGCCAGCACTGGGTGGCAGCGCGCTTTCCATCTCTGGATGTCTCGTTGGATCGCCAGCACCTCGTGGCGCATGGGAGGCGTGCCCCAAGCTCGGTTAAGGTCATAGGGAAAGTTGTCCTTGCCATAATCTCCCCCCATGACACCATCCACATTCGCCAGAGGAACGGCCCAAACCAGCGGAGCGTCGCCCCCAAGAGAGGCGATATACCGCAGCAACCCATCGAGCACCCACGACCCAGGCGTTTCTCCAGCGTGCTGCCTGGCGACCAGGTAAAGTCCGGGGCGATCATCTCCTACAGTGCCATAGTTGTTGCTCAGGCGTACCAAAGGTCGGGCTCCCTGGCTGACACCAATCGTGTCTGCGTGCCAGTATCCCTCTGTCTCTCGGATCAAGGCCTCCACGTCGGGCACCCCGTATGGGTAGCACGCGGCCAGATCCACATACGACAGGGGCTCCTCGATCACCCACACGACCCGAGAACGACCATCCGCCAGGCCTTCTACCGTACCGGCCTCGAGTCGGGTCCAATCTCCGCCCTGGTATCGGATGACCGGCCGCATATCCTGCGCCGGGTCCCCGCCCAGCATGTTGTAGGGGTGTTTGAGGACCAAGCGCACCTCGCCCGTCGGCGCTTCCGTCTCGTCCCGTGACAGGCGAAAGCAGAACCACAGGCATTCCGGACCGCCGTGCGGGTCGGACGCAAAGCCGACTTCCGCTCGCTGTTCCCCCACGGCGATCGATATGTCGCAGGCATTCCCGTGCGGGATGGTGGTATCTACCCTGAACACTGTACGACCTCCCGTGCAGCAGCAGGCAGTTTGCTTCCCCGCCATTGCACACCTCTGTCCCCTGCAGAGCTGGCCCGGCAGCACCCCGCATCACTGGATGCGTCCGGGATACTCGTCGTCTTGGCCATAGCAGTAGAACGCGATCTCGACCTGGAGACGCCGCCCGTCCACAAAGACAGGCACGCCGCCAGGTCCGGGACTATCCGCCAGGCGGGCGATCACACCCTCTCGCGTCGGGCGGCGCGTCGCCGCGATCTCACGCTCCAACGCGTCCAACAGCAGGGCAGCCGCATCGTAGGCCAGCGCCCCCCACGGGCCCGGCGTCCCCCCTCCCACATCCTGGTATCCCCGCACAAAGGGACTGCCTGGTGTCAGGTCAGCCCGGTGCGGAGCCGTGATCGCATAACAGGAGCCGGCCGCTGCCTGGCCTGCGATCTGCGGCAACTGCGTTCGCGCCAGCGACGGCCCACCCCACAGCGGGGCATCGATCCCGACAGCCCGCATCGCGTCTAGAAGGTCTGCTGCCGAGAGCACATCACCATCGTAGAGGTACACGTCCGCCGGTCGTTGGCCCAGATCGAGGGACGCTCCCTCGCTCAGCGGACCGATCTCAACCTGCTCCAGGGGCAGAGCCAGGCCATCCCCCAGCGTCCCATCTTTTACACGCAGCACCGTCGCACGGGCACCGCCCGGCAGCCGCTCGATCAGTGCAAGTTCGAGGGCCCGTCCATCGGCCCCCAGACAGAAAACCTCCCCATAGCTCGCCAGGCTGAACGATGGGGAACACGTGGCTGGAGTGATCATCGCCAAGCGCAGATCGTGATACACCGGCGCGGCAGAGGCGACAGCCCCGTAGGAGAACGGCCCGACCACGCCCATGATTGCTGGGTCGGCAGCGAACTCGCGCGCCTGGAAGGCAGAGACCTCGGGATCATCGCCGTCGTCGAGCGCAGCCAGCTCAACAAGGTACCCCGATACACCGCCGGCCTCGTTTCGCTCGCGCACGGCCCATCGTACGGCGTAGAGCGTTTCGTACCCAAGCGACCGGTATCGCCCCTCAAAGGGCGCGACCAGGCCGATCTTGACCACGGGTTTGGCGCTCTGAGGCAGCACACACCCACCTAAAAGGAAGCTCCACGCCAGGCACGCCACCAGCGCCCATATCCGAATGCTGTGCTTCATCGCTGTGTGCGCGTGGGGCGATGGGCGAGGGACCCGCCGCGCTCTCGGGGATCGGCTCGGCAGACATGCCCCTCTGTGCCCACCCGTCTCACCGGATCTCTTCCCGCACCCACTGCAACGGGTCCACCCGGATCCCCATCACGCGCATCTCCCAGTGCAGGTGAGCTCCCGTCGAGAGACCGGTGTTGCCAACCCACCCCAAGAGCTCCCCGGCCTCCACTTGCTGACCTACAGAGACGCCGATCTGTGACAGGTGCCAGTACCCACTCATCACACCTCGCCCGTGGTCCACGATCACCGCGTTCCCCCGTACCTGGAGCTCCTCTGCCAGAACCACTCTTCCCGGTGCGGGGCAGTACACGGGCGTACCTTCCGGCACGTCCAGGTCCAGACCAGCGTGGTAGCTGTTCGCCGGGCCTCCGCCGTAGGAGCGGCGAATGCCAAAGGGAGAGCTGACGGGCGGGTCCCCAGTGACGGGGAACCAGAACCGTCCCTGCCACATGCCAGGGAGCGTAGCCTGCGCGGTCAGGTCCCACACGCGCTGAGCCTCTGTGGTGGTCAATTGGGGGTCCAAGAGTTCCGTCTTCTCGGATGAGAACGTGAGGTACTGCACGCCAAAGTCTCCCTCCACCACCTGGATCAGGTTGTGCGTGGAGACCTCCTGTTCGCCCTTGGTCGCCTTCAAATCCAGGGGGTATGCCCCGGGGGTAGACATTGCTGGGATGCCAAACAGCGTGCGATAGGTCCCCCGATCACCGACAAAGAACAGCGGCCGCCCGTCAAAGGCGCCGCTCAAGCTCACCTCGCCATCCGTCTCCACAGATACCTGCACGGTCTGCCCCTGTACAGCGACGACGGGCAGAACGACCAGGTCAAGAATAGGGTACGGTAGGCTCGAGTCACGCTCAGGAGTTGGGACAAGAAGCCGCTGTCCGACATAGATCACGCTCGGGTTGGCGATCCCATTGGCCTGAGCCACGGCCCACACCGAAACGCCATAGCGTGCAGCGATGCGGGCCATCGTATCTCCGAGCTGCACAACGTGCACTTGCCCCGTCACCGGCCCGGCTGTCTCTCCAGCGACTGGAACGAGCAGAGTCTGCCCCACATAGATCAGGTTGGGATTGGTCAGGTGGTTCAACTGTGCGAGGACCTCGACGCTCGTGCCATACCGCCTGGCGATGAGTGCCAGTGTGTCTCCGGGTTGAACCGCGTGAGTTCCGGTCTGCACCGGCGCAGCGGAGGCCGAGCCCGAGATGGTCAGCCGCTGCCCAACGCTGATCAGATCGGGATCGCTCAACCCGTTGACCGCTACCAGAGCATCCACAGTAACCCCATAGTGCTGAGCAATGGTGTAGAGTGTTTCCCCGACCTGCACAACGTGTACGACCTGGTCCCCTTGGAGCGGCGGAGCGGCGACAACGAGGGCGCCGATCACCATCCACAGCAGGATCACCAGGCACATTCTGGCCACACCACCCCGCACGATGCCCATCCCCCTACCTCCTGGAGCGTTCACGGTCGCCTGAACGCCGTCAGAACTCAAGAACATCACCCACCTGGACACGATGCAGCAGCGCCGGAACGCCCTCGACAAAGTACTGGGCTGCCCGGCGCGGCGCATAGTACGGGCGAAACGGCTTGGCCAACGCAACGTCCACCACGTGCTTGTGTGCGTCTAGCCACACCACTGAAATGGGGTAAAAGACAAACAGCATGTGAATGGACGCATCTGCCACGCTCTCGCGACGACAGGCAAAAAGGTACGTTTCCTCAGGCGCGGGCGAGCGACGGAACATCAGGCCCCGCAGTCTCTTCCAAAACGTATCGCACAGCCGGACTTGTTTGGCCAGCACCTCACCCGTGGTGCGGTTGATCAGCGCCAAGCCACGCCTCCCAGCGAATCAATAAGTCACACCCATTATACCACAAACGCAGAGGACAACATAACCTGGGTCACGCATCCAGCAGAGCGATGCACAGAGCCAGCCAGGATCCACCAACCAGGTAGCCAGCGCACACATCCGATGGCCAGTGAACACCCAGGTAGACGCGGCTCAGACCGATCACCGCCAGCCCCACGGCATAGCAGAGCAGCACCCTACCCCGCCATTGGGGAGCCACACGGATGAGAAGGCACGCAAGCACCCCGTAGCAAATCGTAGCGGTCATGGCGTGCCCACTGGGGTACGACCAGCGCTGGAAGGGATGAACCAGCTCAGGCAGGTGATGGGGGATGTAGTCTACGCCGGGCCGCAGCCGCCCGCAGGCCGCGCGCAGCCCGAAGTTGATCGGCGCCGACCCAAACATTGCAGACACCGGCAGGGAAGCCCGCCTCGTGAGCTGGCGGGCGCGAACGAGCAGGACGGCACTGTACCCAGCGCACAGGCCCACCCCAACCGCCGAAGACCCGAAAAAGGTGACGGCTTGCATCACACCCGTCCACGCTGGGGAGCGCGCCCGTAGCACCCAGCCCACAATCAGCCACTCCCCAGGCCAGTCCCTGCCCAGCAGGATGGGGATCGACAAGGCCCCAAACGCCAGGCCGCAGCCCGCGGCACACCACAGCCAGCCCTTTCGATGCACTGCCCCCTCCCAGAGG
>JADHXD010000186.1 GCA_016783145.1 Anaerolineae bacterium | reverse complement strand
GGCCTGGCTGGCAGGCAAGCTGGACCACTTGACGGAGACAAGGGCTGATCTGTCGAAACAGGCAAATTGAGGGGCACCGGGAGCCAGCGCGTCAGTGGCCTGACGGGGTTTTTGCTCCTCAAGCAAGTCAGGTGCAGGCAATCCCTTTTCCACCGCAGCCGGAACAGTGAGAAGTAGAGATGACCATGGAAAACGAATACGAGAAGGTAGAAGCCGAGCTGACCCGGACGAGGGAGAATATCGCCAGGTTGGAAAAGGAGATGGAAGACAAGCCTGACTATGGGCTCGGTGAAGGCGATCCGGCGATCGTGCGCTGGGAGCTCAATCAAGCGCTGTTGCAGCAGAGCCGCGAACGGGTCGCTAGCCTTGAGCAGGCGCTGTCGCGACTAGAACAAGGCATATACGGGGTCTGCGAACGATGCAGTAGTCCTATCCATCCCGATCGCCTGGCTGTGCTGCCAGATGTCCGGCTGTGCATCCGTTGCGCACGGACGGCAGGATCATCCTACCTCTCCTCTGTGCCTGGACGGCAGCAGAATACCTAAATAAAATAGGGATTGACAGAGATCGCGTTCGGTGGTATAATGTCTGAATGCGTCTCTATACTACTGCCAGGCCCAATTTGCAGCGAAGCATCTGGCGCGGATTGGGTTTTTTTGTGTCTCTGGTTATTGCTACGAAAAGGGAGCGGTGAATGGGTTACAAGTCGTATGCCCGAATCAACGATGTGCAAGAGTTGCCTCGCTTGATCCAAGTCCAGCTCGACTCTTTTCAAGTGCTTGTGGAGCATGGACTGCGGGAACTGTTTGATGAGGTGACCCCGATAGAGAGTTTCAACAAGAATCTAGAGCTTCATTTCCCTGGTACGCGTAACCAAGAACTGTGTGAGAAGTTCGATCTGGGCTTCTGGTTTGGCGAGCCCAAGTACGATGAGGCCGAGTGTGTGGAGCGCGACATGACCTTTGGTGCGCCGATGTACGTCAAGACCCTGCTCTATAACCGGGAGCAGGATCAACCCATTGTCCGGGAGATCTTTTTTGGCGATTTCCCGCTGATGACAAAGAACGGGACCTTTATTATCAACGGCACCGAGCGCGTGGTCGTCAGTCAGTTGATCCGGTCGCCAGGCGTGTATTTCAGCGTGGAGGAGGATCGAACCACCGGACGGCTGTTGAGTCAGGCCAAGCTGATCCCCGACCGCGGCGCGTGGATGGAGTTCGAGAGTCGCAAGACCGACTATATCGCCATCAAGTTCAATCGCAAGCGTACCGTGCCGGTCACGATCTTTCTTCGCGCGGTGGCTTCTCTCACCCCCGAGGACTTTCAGAAGTACTTTAGCGATGCCAGCATGCTGTCTATGTTCGGCGGGGATGGGACGTTCTTTTCTGTGCTCAACGAGGGCACGGACGAGGAGTTGATCGATCTCTTTGCCGGATCGGACACGCATCCCGATCACCAGTACATCGCGGCGACGATCAAGCAAGAGCCCATCTGGGACGAGGGAGGCCAGTCGCCCGCAGAGCAGGCTGCGATCGAGTTCTACCGGCGGATGCGCCCGGGCGATCCGCTGACGATGGGGAACGCCAAAGAGTTCCTGCTCTCGCAGATCTTTGACCCGCGGCGCTACGATCTGGAGCGCGTCGGGCGCTACAAACTCAACCAGAAGCTGGGATTGACCGTTCCCTCCACGACGCGGATCGTGACCAAAGAGGACCTGGTTGCCCTGATCGATACGATGATCCGGGTAAACAATGGGTTGGAGGATCCCGACGACATCGACCACCTGGGCAACCGCCGGGTGAAGACCGTGGGCGAGCTGATCCAGCAAAAGCTGCGAGTCGGCTTGCGCCGCATGGAGCGGGTGGTCCGCGAACGAATGAGCATCCGCGAGTCCGAGAACATCACCCCGGTGGATCTGATCAATATCCGCCCCGTGGTCGCTGCCATCCGCGAGTTCTTTGGTTCCAGCCAGTTGTCGCAGTTCATGGATCAGACGAACCCGCTGAGCGAGCTCACGCACAAGCGCACCTTGAGCGCCCTGGGCCCCGGTGGGTTGCGGCGTGAACGTGCAGGTTTTGACGTCCGCGATGTGCATCACTCCCACTATGGCCGCATTTGTCCGATCGAGACCCCTGAAGGACCCAACATCGGCTTGATTGGACGCCTGGCGAACTATGCTGTGGTGAACCGCTACGGGTTCATCGAGACTCCGTACCGGAAAGTGGTGCGCTCTGTGCTGCCGACGGTTGAGGCGCTCACCGGACACGTCCTGCGCAGGCGCGTCGTGGACCTGGCAGGTGACACAGTCGCCGAGGCGGGGACCGAGGTCGATGCAGCGCTGGTCGAGCGAATCGCCGGTCTGGGCCTTGAGGAAGAGGTCGCCGTGGTGCCCACGGTCACCAGCGAGATCGAGTATCTTTCGGCGGACAGAGAAGACCGCTACCGCATTGCTCAGGCCAATGCGTCTTTGGATGAAAAAGGACACTTTGTCGACTCGCGCGTCTCGGTCCGTTACAGCCAGCAGTTCTCCACCGAGACGCCCGACCGCGTCGACTATATGGACATCTCTCCCAAACAGATCGTCGGTGTGTCGGCGGCGCTGATTCCGTTCCTGGAGCACGACGACGCGAACCGTGCTCTGATGGGCTCCAACATGCAGCGCCAGGCGGTCCCACTGCTTAGTCCGGAAACGCCCCTTGTAGGCACGGGGATGGAGTTGCGAGCAGCTCGTGATTCGGGACACGTCCTGATCAGCGATGTGGAGGGTGAGGTCATCTCCGTGCAGGGAGACAGGATCGTTGTCGCCAGCGATGGCGATGTGCAGGCCCATGATCTGACCAAGTTCCAGCGCTCGAACCAGAGCACGTGCATCGATCAGCATCCTGTCGTGAGCCAGGGAGAATACGTGCAAAAGGGCACGATACTGGCGGACTCTTCTTCCACAAAAGATGGGCTGTTGGCCTTGGGCCAGAATGTGTTGTGCGCGTTCATCAGTTGGGAGGGATCGAACTATGAGGACGCGATCATCATCAGCGAAGAGCTGGTCCGCGACGACAAGTTCACTTCGATCCACATCGAGAAACACGAGACGCGATCGCGGGAGACCAAGCTTGGCCCTGAAGAGATCACGCACGACATCCCCAACGTAGGCGACGACGCGCTGCGCGACCTGGACGAAGAAGGGATCATTCGCGTCGGTGCCGAGGTCGGCCCGAACGACATCCTGGTCGGCAAGATCACACCCAAGGGGGAAAAAGAACTGACGCCGGAGGAAAAGCTGCTCCGGGCGATCTTTGGGGACAAGGCCCGTGAGGTCAAGGACTCTTCGCTTCGGCTGCCCCACGGCGAGCACGGACGGGTCGTGGATGTCCACATCTTTGACCGTGACGAACACCGCGACCTGCCCGCTGGCGTGAACCAGTTGGTGCGCATCAGTGTGGCTCAGAAGCGCAAGCTCACCGAAGGCGACAAGATGGCGGGCCGCCACGGCAACAAAGGCGTGATCTCGAGCGTGGTACCTATCGAAGATATGCCCTTCCTCGAAGACGGGACACCCATCCAGATCATCCTGAACCCGCTTGGCGTGCCGGGACGTATGAACATCGGCCAGATCCTGGAAACCCACCTCGGTTGGGCCGCTCATCGCCTTGGATTCCGGGCGATCACACCGGTGTTTGATGGGGCCAACGAGGACGAGATCGCGGCCGAGTTGGTTCGCGCCTGGATGATCGATCAGGCGTGGAGAGAGGTCACCGATCGTACCTGGAAGTGGCTGGTCGAGGAAGAGATCGACGGCGAGCAGTTCGAAGACGATCGAGAGGCCCGTCTGGCCTTCATCATGCAGTGGCTGGACAGCAGTGGCCATCTCTACGATGGAGAGCGGCTGTATACGGATGAGGGCTATGCCCGGCGGCTGGTCCTGGTGGAGTGGCTCCGTGACAAAGGGCTGGACCCGGACGAGCTCTTGTCCTTTGAGGACGATCCACGCCCCAGAAACGAGCTCATCGCGAGCGATCGCCGTGCGGTTGAAATGGGTCTCAAGCTGTGGTTGGAAAGCATCGGTGAGGAGGTGCCGGACCTGCCTGTCGAAGAGCTGGGAGCATATGCGGGCCAGGTCTTTCTGCGCACGGGGCAGTCTCCGCCCACCAACGGCAAGATGCGTCTCTATGACGGCAAGACAGGCGCGCCCTTTGATCAGCCGGTGACCGTGGGAGTCATCCACATGATGAAGCTGGCACACCTGGTCGAGGACAAGGTACACGCACGTTCGACCGGGCCATACTCTCTAGTCACGCAGCAGCCATTGGGCGGAAAGGCCCAGTTCGGCGGCCAGCGGTTCGGAGAGATGGAAGTGTGGGCCCTGGAAGCGTACGGCGCCGCCTATACGCTGCAGGAGATACTGACCGTCAAGTCAGACGATATGGTTGGCCGTGTCAAGACCTATGAGGCGATCGTCAAAGGTGCGCCTGTTGGGGAAGCGGGCGTGCCCGCGTCCTTCCACGTCCTGGTCAAAGAACTGCAGAGCTTGGGGCTGTCGGTCGAGGCGATCGGCGAAGGCGGGGAGGTCCATCACTTTGGCAAGGAAGATCGGCGCGAGCGTGTGCCGAGGCTGGGTGCCGGGCTAAACCTGTTGGGTCGCAACTTTGGGAGCTGATTTGACAGGAAAGCGAACCTCGTATATAATGAGCGTTCGTGTGTGTTTTCTGTCCTGTCTGTGGATGGGGCAATAGAGGGGATTCACTGCTGGGGCCGTCCGATTCTGGAGGCCCCAGCATACGCGAATGTAGCCAAAGCGTAAATTGCATGGGGAGGTCATCTTGCCCACAATCAATCAGTTGGTCCGCAAGGGACGGAAACCGAAGCGTGGACGCAGCAAGTCACCGGCGATGATGTACACATTCAACGCGCTGAAGGGCAGACGTTCGCGCCAGAAAAGGGGAGCGCCTCAGAAGCGCGGCGTGTGCACCCAGGTTCGCACGACCACGCCCAAGAAGCCCAACTCTGCGCTGCGCAAGATCGCACGCGTGCGCCTGAGCAACGGGATCGAGGTCACGGCATACATCCCGGGCGAAGGACATCGCCTCCAGGAGCACTCGGTCGTACTGGTCCGTGGAGGGCGCGTGAAAGACCTGCCTGGCGTGCGCTATCACATCATCCGTGGTGCGTTGGACTCGATGGGTGTGGAAGGCCGGAGGCAGCAGCGGTCCAAGTATGGGACCCGGCGTCCTGACTAGCGGTGAGGCTCTCGTTGTTGAGCAAGACGTTCATTGGGTAGGAGACAAGCATGCCGAGACGATATCGTCCTCCAAAGCGCAAGGTCAGTCCGGATATCAAGTACAACAGCGAACAGGTTGAGATGTGTATCAATCGCGTGATGAAGTGGGGCAAGAAAAGCACCGCTCGTGGCATCATGTATGACGCCTTGGCGATCATCGAAGATCGTACGAAGCGGCCTCCGCTGCAAACGTTTGAGCAAGCTCTCAAGAACGCGACACCCCTGGTTGAGGTCAAGCCCCGCCGTGTAGGTGGTGCGACGTACCAGATACCGGTTGAGGTGTCTCCGGACCGACGGGTTGCACTGGCTCTGCGCTGGTTGATCGCATCTGCTCGCAGCCGCTCGGGGAAAAGCATGGCCGAGAACCTGGCTGCAGAACTGATGGATGCCGCGAACAATGTAGGCACGACGGTCAAGAAGCGCGAAGATACGCATCGCATGGCTGAGGCGAACAAAGCATACGCGATGTTCCGCTGGTAGTCTTGCCTTTGCTGCAAAGCACATTCCAACGAACGATATGACCCCCACACCTTTCCAGGTTATTCGGGTCAGGGGTGGTCAGTGCGTGGCTCCCTTGGATGCCTGACTGCCGAGCCCCCCGTTTTCCTGGCTGTGGAGCCGTCCGATGTCTGAGCGTGTCTCCCTGGAGAAAACTAGGAACATAGGCATTATCGCGCACATTGACGCTGGTAAAACGACGACCACAGAACGAGTGTTGTTTTACACGGGCCGTACGTTCCGCCTGGGAAATGTGGACGATGGTACAACGGTAACCGATTGGATGGATCAGGAACGCGAGCGCGGGATCACCATCCAGTCGGCAGCGGTGACGTGCTTTTGGCGCGGTCACCAGATTAACATCATTGATACACCAGGACATATTGACTTCACTGCCGAAGTCCAACGCTCGCTTCGTGTATTGGATGGTGGCGTCGTGATCTTTGACGGTGTGGCCGGCGTCCAGCCGCAGTCGGAGACTGTCTGGCGGCAGGCCAACCGGTACACAGTGCCCCGGATCTGCTACGTGAACAAGATGGATCGCGTCGGTGCTGACTTTGAGCGCACGATCGCCATGATCCGCGAGCGGCTGCGGGCCAATCCTGTCGCGGTGCAGATCCCCTTGGGCACCGAAGAGTCCTTTGCTGGAGCGGTAGACCTGGTACGGATGGAAAGCGTCACCTTTGCGGGTGATACGGGCACCGAGGTCCTCAGAGGACCGATCCCGGCCAAGTTCGTCGATCAGGCTGAGCGGTACCGGGACGCCCTGCTGGAAGCCCTGGCAGAGCTGGACGACCACATCGCGGAAAAGTACCTGGAGGGTCAAGAGATCTCCGAAGAAGAGATCGTCGCCGTGGTGCGCCGGGGAACGGTCGAAAACCAGTTCGTTCCTGTGCTGTGCGGCTCTTCCTTGCGGAACAAGGGCGTGCAGCCTCTGCTCGATGCGGTGGTGGACTATTTGCCGTCGCCGCTGGATGTGCCGCCGATGAAGGGGATACATCCCAAGACTGGTGCCGAGATAGAGTGTCCTCCGAGTCGGAGCGCTCACCTGGCCGCGTTGATCTTTAAGGTGCAGACCGATCCGTACATGGGACGCTTGACTTACTTTCGAGTCTATTCGGGAGCGGTCAAGGCTGGCGAGAGGATCTACAACGCCAACAAGGAGAAGCGGGAGCGCGTGGGGCTCCTGGTCAGGATGTATGCAGACCACCGAGACAGCGTGGAGGAGATCGAGGCGGGTGATATCGGGGCCGTTTTGGGCCTCAAGTTCACCTTTACGGGAGACACGTTGTGTACGCAAGGCAGGCCGCTCCTGCTCGAATCGATCGTCTTTCCCGCGCCGGTCATCGCGGTCGCCATCGAGCCGCGAACGGATGCCGACCAGGACAAGTTGAGCACCGCTCTGCAGCGGCTTGCCGAAGAAGATCCTACGTTCCAGATCAAGCTGGACAAGGATACGGGGCAGACGCTGATCTCGGGTATGGGTGAGCTCCACCTGGAAGTGCTTGTGGACCGTATGTTGCGCGAGTTCAAGGTAGGCGCCAACGTGGGCAAGCCGCGGGTGGCTTACCGGGAGACGATCACGCAGCGCGTCCAGGCCGAAGGCAAGTTCATTCGCCAGTCCGGAGGACATGGCCAGTATGGGCACGTCCTCCTTCAACTGGAGCCCGCGGGCCGAGGCGAGGGATTCCAGTTCGAGACACGCGTCGGTGGGGGACAGGTCCCTGCGGGCTATTTCAAAGCCGTGGAGACAGGGATCCGCGAAGCCCTGGATAGCGGCCCTGTGGCGGGTTACCAGATGGTGGACGTCAAGGCCACGCTGATCGGCGGGTCATATCACGAGGTGGACTCTTCGACAATGGCCTTCGAGATCGCTGGCTCGATAGCGCTCAAAGAGGGGGCGCAAAAGGCAGCACCGATCCTGCTAGAGCCGGTTATGAGCGTCCAGGTCGTGACGCCAGAGCAGTACATCGGAGAGGCCCTGGGTGATCTGAACGCGAGGGGCGCACACGTGCTGGGGATGGAATCCACGATTGGAGGACAAATCCTCGACGTGACGGTCCCGATGGCCGAGATGTTTGGTTACGCAACTGCGCTTCGGTCGACCACGCAGGGGCGCGGCACGTTCACAATGGAGTTCGATCACTACGAAGCGGTGCCTCCCAGCGCTGCGGAGCGCATTATGCTGGGGTATCAGCGGTAAGACGGTCCAAAGGTTTTGGTTCGAGAATCACTTGCAAAGCATGGAGGGATACGATGGGTAAGGAGAAGTTTGTACGCAACAAGCCGCACGTGAACGTGGGGACGATTGGGCACATAGACCACGGGAAGACGACGCTGACGGCAGCGATCACCAAGGTGCTGGCGATGCGGCAAATGGCGAGTTTCCGACCCTTTGACTCGATCGACAATGCGCCGGAAGAGAAGGAACGAGGGATCACGATCGCGATCGCGCACGTAGAGTACGAGACGGAGAACCGGCACTATGCGCACGTGGACTGTCCCGGGCACCGGGATTACATCAAGAACATGATCACGGGCGCGGCGCAGATGGACGGAGCGATTCTGGTGGTGAGTGCGCCGGACGGGCCGATGCCGCAGACGCGGGAGCACGTGTTGCTGGCGCGGCAGGTGGAAGTGCCAGCGATGGTGGTGTTTCTGAACAAAGTGGACATGATGGAGGACGAGGAGCTTCTGGAGCTGGTGGAGTTGGAGCTGCGGGAGCTACTGGACGGGTATGGGTTTCCTGGGGATGATGTGCCGATCGTGCGGGGGAGTGCCCTGCAGGCGCTGGAGAGCACGAGCACGGATCCGAACGCGGCGGAGTATGCGTGCATTATGGAGTTGATGCGAGCGGTGGATGAGTACATCCCGACGCCGATGCGGGACGTGGATATGCCGTTCTTGATGTCGATCGAGGATGTGTTCAGCATCAAGGGGCGAGGGACGGTGGTGACGGGGCGGATCGACCGGGGGACGGTGAAGGTCGGGGAAGAGGTGGAGATAGTAGGGTTGAGGGAAACGCGGCGGACGGTGTGCACTGGGGTGGAGATGTTCCACAAGCTGTTGGATCGAGGGCAGGCTGGGGACAACGTGGGGTGTCTGCTGCGGGGGATCGGGCGAGCGGAAGTGGAGCGAGGGATGGTGCTGGCCAAGCCAGGGAGCATCACGCCGCACACGACGTTCAAGGCCGAGGTGTACGTGTTGCGGAAGGATGAGGGGGGACGGCACAAGCCGTTCTTTCCTGGGTACCGACCGCAGTTCTACACGGGGACGATGGACGTGACGGGGGCGATCCAGCTACCGGAAGGGGTAGAGATGGTGATGCCTGGTGACTATGTGAACATGACGGTGGAGTTGATCGTGCCAGTGGCGTTGGAAGCGGGGTCGCACTTTGCGATTCGCGAAGGTGGTCTGACGGTCGGTGCAGGCGTCGTCTCCGACGTCGTCGCATAGC
>JADHXD010000185.1 GCA_016783145.1 Anaerolineae bacterium | reverse complement strand
GACCGGCACGTACGGCGGACCGTCCGCACCTTGCGGGATACGTGCCCTACAGAACCAAGCCCCTGCGGGGGCTTCTCACTTTCAGCCGGATGGTTCAGCATCAGGCCCTCTGCAGCGCAAGCAGAAACCCGGCACGTAGGGATACGTGCCCTACCCCCAGCCAAGCCCCTGCGGGGGCTTCTCGCCTTTAGCCGGAGGCTGCTCACTCCGCTGCGCTACGCCCACGCCTCCGGCTCTTTTGCACCGCAAGGTAAGTCTGGTCGATGCGCGGCATTCGGAGGCCGGTGGTTCGAATCCTGCCGAGGTACGAGAGACCGGGAAGCCAATTGTGATGCTGCCCGCGTGCCATCCAGTGCAAACCGGGCGAACCGGTGGGGTATGGATTCCTGAGGCCTCTTCTGGTCGTCTGCTTTCGTGTTCCTGGTCCTCGCGGATCTCTGTCACCCGCACGATGTGCGGGTGGAGCGTCAACTCGTAGGCCACCAGCCGCGCCGCCCACCGTCCCGCCTCCAGCCGGTAGCGCGTCGCCTCCAGCGGCAGGCCTGCCGCCTCATAGTGCCGCGCCAGCTCTGGCGCCAGCGCCTGGGGCTGCTCCCCTTCGGCCTGCCCCGCAGGGGGGTGGCCCGCTGCCGGGCCATAGATCGCTTCCAGGGCTCGCCCGGTCGCCTCGTGCAGCCACGCCCGCGCCACCGCGTCCAGGCTGCCGTAGGCGCTCCGCTGCAGCAGCGCGTGGCGGAAGCGGTATCGCGACAGGCGCTGTCCACTCGACGGCAGCCGATCCAGGCTGACCGCCTCTACCAGCCGGTGGCGAGTCCTCAGCGGGCCGCTCAGGCGCCGGACGGCGGCCTCCTCGCCCCCCCAGCCCAGGACCCGCGCGGCCACCTCGGCGGCGAACTGCTCGCCCTGGACGGCGGCCGCCTGCAGCAGCGCCCGGTCCTCGTCCGGCAGGTCGGCCAGGTGCCCGGCGATCACCGCCTCCACCTGCGGCGGCCAGCGCTCCCAATCCAGCGCGACTGCTGCCGCAGGCACCCACCGCCCGTCCTCGTCCTGCACCAACGTTCCGTCGCGCTCAAAGCTGCGCAGCAGCTCGCCGGCGATCGGGCGTGCGCGGAAGATGAGCCTGAAGCAGTACGGTCGCCCGCCCCGCGTGCTCGACCCCTTTGCCGTGGGTGGCAGCATTCCCCTGGAGGCGCTGCGCCTGGGCTGCGAGACCTACGCCAGCGAGCACAATCCAGTGACCAACAGCGGGCACGAGGTCTGTGTCTGGCCTTACAAAGGCGGCATCGCCGCGCTGCTGACCACCGATGGCCCGGAAAAGAACACGATCCAGTATGCAGCGGATGGGATCAATTTCGAGATCGCGGCCGTGCTCAAGGGTGCGCCCGAAGCTTTGGGCCTCTTCCGCTCCCCGGACCCTGACCCTGACGGGGACCCGCTCGAGGGGATCCGCTGGGGGCTGTGTCACGAATACCGGGGCGGCTGGCAGTACATCCGCCGGTTTGATACGGTCCGGCCCAGGGTGCGGGTGCTTGAATGATCCACAGACAACACGGATTACCCAGAACCCGCAGAGGGTGCCAAAGCAGTCATCCACAGATTACACAGATTGCGCAGATTATGCCGACCGAATCTGTGTCATCTGCGTAATCTGCGGACGAGCAGGGGGGGAGAAGAGCGGCGAGGGCGTAGGCCGTCACCAGGGCGGCGATGGAGGTCCCCTGGAGGCCGTCTGCAGGAGATTGCTCGCAATCCCTTTGCCGGAAACAGAGCGGAATGGTATAATGTAACCGATCACAGCATAGGCAAAAGCCTCGCAGCTCCGCGCGGATGCGCCCCATTTGCGCGGATTGAGGCGATGACCGGGGCGGCGACGGCAACTACGGAGCCGAGCAGCAAATCCGTCGGGGGATGCAAGAGAAGCGGCAGGAATGGCCAAGAGCGTCCAGAGTGCAAAGAAGCAGGCGAGCAAGAAAGCGATCAAGCGAAAAGGCGAGCCGCCCTATCGCAGGGAGGAGAAACCATGTCGGATGAAACCTTGTCGCTGTTGATAGATCGGTTGCGGGCGTTACTGCCCGACCTGCGTGCGCGCTATGGCGTCCGTTCTTTGGGGGTTTTCGGCTCCTATGTGCGTCTGGAACAAGACCCGGACAGCGATCTCGATCTCCTGGTCGAGTTCGATGATCGCCCGATATCGCTCTTTGATTTCCTGCGTCTGGAAAACGAGGTGGGCGACGCGCTCGCGCTCAAGGTGGACCTGGTTGAGAAACGCGCTCTCAAGCCTCACATAGGACAACGCATTCTAGCCGAGGTGGTTCCGGTATGAGATCCGGGTCTGGGCGTACCTACGTGGACTATGTCCAAGACATCCTGGATGCGGCGCGTATGATGAACTCGGAAAAACTCGGAAGAAGGAAAGCTGAATATGACTCGACTTGTACCAGTACCCCGAGAAAAGATCGCCGGCTTTTTGCCGGCGCCACAACGTCCGCCGGTTTTCTCTCTTTGGTTCAGCCCTGCGAGAGGATTTCGGTCCGGAAAGCGACGTGGATGTGCTGGTCGAGTTCGAACCCGACGCGGTCGTTGGTTTCATGGCTTTGGGCCGCATGCAGAGGGAACTGACCGCACTCTTTGCGCGGCGGGTGGATCTGGTGCCGCAAGATGGGCTGAAACCCGCGGTTCGCGAGGCTGTCTTGTCCAGTGCGGAGGTACTCTATGCGGCCTGAGATCCTCTATCTGACCGACATCATCGATATCCAATACGACCTCCCCCTCGCCGAGATTTCGGGCCAGTCGGCCCACGGGTAAAGCGTCTCTCACAGGCACCGCTCCTCCCTCCACATCCAGCGAGCGCGGCGACCATTGGTCTCCTTCCGGGCCACGGCCCTTGCCGCGCCGATCGATGATCCCGGTCCCGACCACCCGCAGGAACAAAGAGAGCTGTGAGCTGATCAAGAGATCACTATGCAGCGCCTGCTCTCTTCTTCCCCCCTGCAAGCGCAGCGCAGCGGGGGGGACTGAGGGGGGGCACACCTTTGCCGGAAACAAAGGGAAATGGTATAATGTATGCAATCATAGCGTAACAAAGCGGCCCCGCAGCCACTGGCAGGTGCGCCGCATCCCCACGAGCTCGGGGCCACGACCCGGGCGGCGACGACGCCGGCAAAGCTGATATCGGTAGCTCTGCATAGCAGCCCGCCCGTCGTCGTTCCTCGGCCCGGCGGTCTCTTTTGTTTGCTCACCAGACAACCGGAGCTAGCAATGTGGTCGGGAGCGAACTCGCGCGCCCATAGGTGGCACTACAGCCAACATGCTCTGGACTCGCATCAGAATGCGGAGATTTCCCACCTACGATGATTGAGAACAGATACAGTATGTCCTTCACCACCGGGACGCTCCTCTACCAAGAGTCACTCACGGTGGCAAACCTGCTTGAAGAGGTGAGCGATTGGGACGTGGTACGTGAGCGGGTCATGGACAACAACCTACTACAGATGCGGACGCTGAACGCTTCCAAGCGTGTTTACCGCGAAGTCGCCTCCAGGCTCAAACAACTGACCTCCGCCGAGCTAGCGCCGCTCCGCACAGGTACCCGTCAAGAGCAAAACCACATCCTCTGGCTGGCCGTCTGCAAGCGTTACCGATTCATCCATGATTTTGCAGTTGAGGTCGTGCGCGAAAAATACCTGCGGCTCGACCTGGGTCTCGGGTACGACGACTATGACATCTTTTTCAACAACAAGGCCGAGTGGCATCCAGAAGTTGCGCGTGTGGCCGAGTCTACGCGGAAAAAGCAGCGCCAGTTTCTCTTCAAGATGATGCGCGAGGCGGAATTGCTGACGCGGGAGGATCAGATCCTGCCTGCGATGCTTACCCCTCGCGAGGTAGAAACGATCGCCGCTGATTCCCCAGCACATCTGTCTATCTACCCGGTGTCTCAGACCGAGCTTCAGGAGTGGCTGTCATGATCCCTGAGCCGAGCAAGCTGGCGATCTCTGGGCGCTTTGATCATCTCTTTCGCCTGATTTCCAGCGACCGCTTTTTGCAGAAACAGGGACTGGGCAACGAAGTGCCGTTCTTTGTCTGTCCCTTTGTCCCACAGGAAGCGGTCGAGATGGAGCGTATGGCGCAGCAACTGGCCCGCAAGCTGGAACAGAACGGCGTCGGCGTACTCGAGATCGACCTGTATGATCTCTCCATCGAGCTGCTGCGGGCGCGGGGCATCTGGGAGCGCATCCTCGAGACCGAGGGTACGGTGCCCAAAGCACGTCTCAAGGAACTGCTGCAGGGCGTCCTGGACCCCGAAACGCACCTGGTGCCCGCCATCGCTGTCAGAATGCAGACCAGGCCCTTTGACGTGATGTTTATCACCGGCGTGGGCCAGGTGTTCCCCTACATCCGCTCCCACAACGTCCTGAACAACCTGCAAAGCACGGCCAAAGAGCAGCCGACGGTCATGTTTTTCCCAGGGACATACACCCAGTCTTTGGAGTCAGGCGCGTCTCTCGACCTTTTTGGCCGCCTGCACGACGACAACTACTACCGGGCGTTCAACATCTACCACATTGGCATCTGAGTTTCGAGGGAGTGAACCCATGCCGCTATCTACGATATTCGCCAGGCCCATCGACCGCCCTATCGAGGGCGTGATCAAGGCGGACGACAAAGCGCACCTGCGCCAGGAGGTCGAAGAGTACGTCCTGACCAACGAGGTCGCCCAGCGGTTGGATGCATTTCTCGCCGCGTACAACGACTATCAGGGCGCCAACGGTGTCTGGATCAGCGGGTTCTTTGGCTCTGGCAAGAGCCACCTGCTCAAGATGCTGGCCCTGCTCTTTGACAACTGTGATATCGATGGCACACCTACCTTTGACCTCTTTGCGCCCAAACTAGATGACAAGGCGTTTCTCCGCGCCGACCTGGCGCGGGCCGTCGCCGTGCCCTCACAGAGCATCCTCTTCAACATCGACCAAAAGGCGGACGTGATCAGCAAGACCGAGATCGACGCCCTGCTGGCGGTGTTTATGAAAGTCTTTGACGAGATGTGCGGCTACTATGGCAAACAGGGCTACATCGCCCAGTTCGAGCGCGATCTGGACAGCCGCGGCGAGTACGACGAGTTCAAACGGGTCTTCGGCGAGATGTCTGGCCTGGCCTGGGAGACTGGCAGGGAGCAGGCGCTGCTGGAGGCGCACCACATTGCCGCCGCCTATGCTCGGGCGACCGGCACGCCGGAGGAGAGCGCCCAGGGCATCCTCGACAAGTACCGCGCCGACTATCGGGTCAGCATCGAGGACTTTGCCAAAGAGGTGGACGCCTACATCCAGCGCCAGGAGCCCGGTTTTCGGCTCATCTTTTTCGTCGACGAGGTGGGCCAGTACATCGCCGGCAACGTCAAACTGATGACCAACCTGCAAACTGTGGCCGAGAGCCTGGCCACCAAGAGCCGGGGGCAGGCGTGGATCGTCGTCACCGCCCAGGAGGATATGAACGCGGTCTTTGGCGACGCCGGCAAGCAGCAGACCGACGACTTTACCAAGATCCAGGCCCGTTTCCAGACGCGCATGAAGCTGACCAGCGCCGACGTCGAGGAAGTGATCCGCAAGCGTCTGTTGGACAAGAACGAACGCGGGCGGCAGATGCTGGCCGGGATCTATGACCGGGAAAGGAACACTTTCAAGACCCTGTTCGACTTTGCCGACGGCTCGATGGCCTATCGCAATTTCCGCGACGAAGAACATTTCATCTCGGGCTATCCTTTTATCCCCTACCAGTTTCCACTGTTCCAGTCGGCGATCCAGAACCTCTCCACGCACAACGCCTTCGAAGGCAAGCACAGCAGCGTGGGCGAACGCTCGATGCTGGGCGTCTTTCAGCAGGTGGCCATCCACATCAGCGACCACGAGATCGGTCAACTGGCCACCTTTGACCTGATGTTTGAGGGCATCCGCACGTCGCTCAAATCGCAGATCCAGCGCTCCATCCTCACCGCTGAGGCCCATCTTGACGATCCCTTTGCCATCAAGGTGCTGAAGGCGCTCTTCTTGGTCAAGTACGTCAAAGAATTCAAAGCCACGGCGCGCAACGTGACCGTGCTGATGATCGACCACCTGGACGCCGATCTATCCGCACTGCGACAGCGAGTGACGGAAGCACTCAATCTGTTGGAGCAGCAGACCTATATCCAACGCACCGGCGAGGAATACGAGTACCTGACAGACGAAGAAAAGGACATCGAGCAGGAAATCAAGGGCACCGAGGTGGACACATCTGCCGTCAGCGACGAGTTGGGCAGGCTGGTTTTCGACTGGGTGATCAGGGATCGCAAGATCCGCTACATCGAGAACGATCAGGACTATACCTTTTCTCGCAAGCTGGACGACCGGTTATTGGGGCGCGAGTACGAGCTGACCATTCACGTCATCAGTCCCTTCCACGAACAGGCGGGCCAGGACGCGGTCCTGCGATCGCAGGCTATGGGGCGCGACGAGCTGCTGGTGCTGATGCCCCTCAACGAGCGGCTGGTGCGTGACCTGCTCATGTACAAGCGCACCGACAAGTACGTGCGCCAGAACATCACGATCGCGCAGCAAGAGACGACCCGTCGTATCCTGACCGACAAACAGCTACAGAACACCAGGCGGTACAACGCGCTCCGGGCACTGGTACACGACCTGTTGGGCGAGTCCATCCTCGTCGTGGATGGGCGCGACCTGGACGTCAACGGCAGCGATCCCAAGACGCGCATCGTCAAAGGGTTCCACGAGCTGCTGGCGCGCACCTATCCCAACCTGCGCATGCTGCGCGGCATCACCTACGCCCAGAGTGACGTGCCGGGCTTGCTCCAGCCAGAGCAGACCCTGTTGGGCTCTGATCCGGCGACGTTCAGCGAGGCGGAAGTTGAAATGCTGGCCTTTGTGCAGGGCAACACCCGGCAGGGGCTGCGCACGACGATGCAGTCGCTGC
Source organism: Anaerolineae bacterium (assembly GCA_016783145.1). GTDB lineage: Bacteria > Chloroflexota > Anaerolineae > JAFGEY01 > JAFGEY01 > BS750m-G44. Next base: position 2,357 of record JADHXD010000185.1, on the reverse strand, counting down.
TCCACCGCTTTGAGCGCAAGCCCTATGGCTGGTACCTGGCCGCCATCCAGAGCACGGCCGCCAAGCTGCTGGCGCGGGGCAAGCTGGAGTTGAGACGCGACGCCGCAATCCTGGAGGGTCATGAGCTGGAGCGTGCGCTGCTCAACACCAACGGCTATGCCAACCTGGTGCTGGAGCCGCAGATCGAGTTCACCAGCACCCAGGTGCGCGGATTGCGCGAGTTTTTCGCCGAGTTCTTTGACCAACCCACAGGAACTAACGAGGCCAAGGCGCTGGGCCAGGAGACAAGCCAGGCCTTTCGGGCGCTGCAGCAGGACTTGGTCGAGCTTGAGCGCCAATCAGGTCACTATCCCTTTCTCACCGCACTGCGCGAGCCGATCGACCTACTGGCGGACCTGGCCGGCAAGCGGTATACCTTTTACCTCACTGACCTGCGCGACCACGAGGACGCGCTGTTCGACGTGAAGGAGCGGGTGCTCGATCCCGTGCGCCGCTTTATGCGCGGCCCGCAGCGCGATATCTATGACGACGCCCGCCGCTTCCTGGACGTGCAGGAGGCCAACCTACCCTACCTCGAAGGGAATGAGGCCGCCCGGCTGGGCGAGATCCTGGCCGATCCCGAGGTCTACACAGGCAGCCGTATGCAGTCGGCCAAGCAGCTTCTCGATACACTGCAGCCACAGGTTGAGGCGCGTGTGGCGTGGGAGCGAGCGGCGACGATAGAAACACTTCGACATTACCAGGACCGGTTGGAGAACACAAAAGAGTTTGCAGCACTCACCAAGGCCGAGCAAGGAGCACTGTGCACGCCGTTCGACGAATTGGCGCGCGAGATTGAGCACCAGCGCCTGATCGCCGTCATGCGCGATAGCGTCCACCGCTTCGAGACCACTCGTTATCCTACGCTGTTGCATCGGTTGACCGAGTGGGCCGCCCGCGACGAAGCGCAAGGCCAGGACAGGGGCGACGAGGGCATCGTCGACGAGGGCGCGATCCAGTACGTCACCCACACCTCCCTCTCTGTCATCTTTGACAAGCCCTGGCTGGCCGACGAGGAGGATGTTGACCGCTACCTGCAAGCTGTGCGGAAGGCGCTGATGAAGGCAATAAAGGCCGGGAAACGGATACATATCTAGTAGACAGTCGTCAGTAGGCAGCAACTGACCACTGACCACCTACAACTGACGACCGGAGGCCCATGGACACCAAACCACTCGAAACGTTTGCCCAATCTGCCCGCCGGCAACTGCACGAGCAGGTCGCCGCCCGGCTCAATCGCGTGCTGACCGCAGACAGCGCCGAGCTGCGGGCCAAGGCCAAGACGGTTGAGGAAGTGAAAGCGCAGGTCGCCGCCAGCTCTCGCCGGGCCGTCGTCGAAAAGGTGGCCTACACCTGGTTCAACCGCTTTTGCGCCTTGCGCTATATGGACGTCAACCACTACACGCGCGCGGGCACGGTGTCTCCCGCGCCTGGCTTTACGCAGCCTGAGATCTTGCAGGAGGCCAAGCAGGGGCATGTGGACGAGCGCTTTGCGCGGACCGTTAACGCACGGACCGTCTTTGGCCTGCTCAACGGCAGCCTGCCTTCCGGCGACCCACAGCAGGAGGCCTACCGGCTGCTGCTGGTGGGGGTATGCAACGCCTACCACGATGTGATGCCTTTCATGTTTGAAAAGATCGACGACTATACTGAGCTGCTGATGCCCGACGACCTGCTCTCCGAAAGCTCGATCCTGCAGGGCGTGCGCGAGGCGCTGACCGAGGAGAACTGCCGGGACGTCGAGGTGATCGGCTGGCTGTACCAGTTCTACATCTCGGAGAAAAAAGACGCGGTGATGGCGCGCAAGGGCGCGGTGCCTTCAGAGGACATCCCCGCCGTGACGCAGCTTTTCACGCCGCACTGGATCGTGCGCTACATGGTCGAGAACTCGCTGGGCCGCCTGTGGATGCTCAACCACCCCGAGTCCTGCCTGGTCGAGCGCATGGACTACTATATCGCCCCCGAGGGTGAGATCACCGAGTTTCTCCGCGTGGCCTCGCCTGAAGAGATCCGGCTTTGCGATCCAGCATGTGGCAGCGGCCATATCCTGACCTATGCCTTTGACCTGCTCTACGCCATCTATGAGGAGCAGGGCTACAACCCGATCGACATCCCGAGCCTGATCCTCCAAAAGAACCTCACCGGGATCGAGATCGACCCTCGCGCCGGGGCGCTGACCGGTTTTGCGCTGACCATGAAGGCGCGAGAAAAGGACCGCCGCTTCTTCCAGCGAGATGTGCGACCCGAGATCAGCGTGCTGGAGGTCGTGACTTTTGCGCCGGACGAGTTGGACGCCTACCTGGACAGGGTGGGGCGCG